>CAJOID010000001.1 GCA_905234595.1 uncultured Lachnospiraceae bacterium
AAGAACACCACGCTCTACACGGCCGGTAGCAACGGTACCACGACCTGTGATGGTGAATACGTCCTCGACGGGCATAAGGAAAGGCTTATCAGTCTCACGCTGAGGATCAGGAATATACTCATCAACAGTGTTCATGAGCTCCATGATCTTGTCGCCCCACTCGCTTGAAGGATCCTCAAGAGCCTTAAGAGCGGAACCCTTGATGATAGGACATCCTTCGAAACCATACTCCTCAAGCTGCTCGGTAACTTCCATCTCAACGAGCTCGATAAGCTCGGGATCGTCTACCATATCGCACTTGTTAAGGAATACTACGATGTAAGGAACACCAACCTGACGGGACAGGAGGATGTGCTCCTTGGTCTGAGCCATAACACCGTCAGTAGCAGCAACAACGAGGATAGCACCATCCATCTGTGCAGCACCGGTGATCATGTTCTTTACATAGTCAGCATGGCCGGGGCAGTCAACGTGTGCATAGTGCCTCTTGTCTGTCTCATACTCAACGTGTGCGGTGTTGATGGTGATACCACGCTCTCTCTCTTCGGGAGCCTTATCGATATTCTCGAAATCGGTAGCTGTGTTACCGGCAACTCTCTCAGCCAGAACCTTGGTGATAGCTGCTGTCAGAGTAGTCTTACCATGGTCAACGTGACCGATGGTACCGATGTTACAGTGTGTTTTTGATCTGTCGAATTTAGCTTTAGCCATTTTAAAAATTCCTCCTTAGAATTACTGTGGTTAAATTCTATTTAGCGACTAACATACATTATATTTAATCGTAATGCCTTTTTCAAGCAAAATCGCTCGAAATTACTACTTTTGCAAGACTCACTTAACCTTTGCGGAAAGCACCTTTTCCTGTACGTTCTTGGGTGTCGGCTTGTACTCCTCGAAGAACATCGAGTAGTTACCGCGACCCTGTGTAGCGGAACGAAGGTCAGTAGAGTAACCGAACATCTCTGCAAGCGGAACCTTGGCACGTACCAGCTTGCCGCCTCCGATGTCGTCAAATCCCTCTACGATACCGCGGCGTGAGTTGATATCACCGATAACATCACCCATGTATTCCTCGGGCATGGTTACTTCAACTCTCATGATAGGCTCAAGAAGCACGGGCTCTGCCTTCTTCATGGCTTCCTTGAATGCCATG
The DNA here is from genome assembly GCA_905234595.1 of uncultured Lachnospiraceae bacterium. Classification (GTDB taxonomy): domain Bacteria; phylum Bacillota; class Clostridia; order Lachnospirales; family Lachnospiraceae; genus XBB2008. The sequence goes on from CAJOID010000001.1 coordinate 1,154, forward strand.
GAGCCGGCGATATGGAATGCCATCTCGGAAGAGTCGACTTCATGATATGAACCGTCGTATACGTTTGCGGATACACCGAGTACGGGATAACCGCCGAGTATACCGGCCTTGGCAGCCTCTTCGATACCCTCTCCGACAGCGGGGATGTATTCCTTGGGAATAGCACCGCCGACAACGGTGGATTCAAACTTAAATGTCTCCTCACCGTTGGGATCCATGGGCTCGAACTTAACTTTACAGTGACCGTACTGTCCACGACCACCGGACTGCTTGGCATACTTGTAATCCTGATCAACAGCCTTGGTAAATGTCTCTTTGTATGCAACCTGAGGTGCACCGACATTGGCTTCAACCTTGAACTCACGTAAGAGTCTGTCTACGATGATCTCAAGATGGAGCTCACCCATACCTGCGATAATGGTCTGGCCTGTCTCCTCATCGGTATGAGCACGGAATGTGGGATCCTCCTCAGCGAGCTTCGCCAGAGCCTCACCCATCTTACCCTGACCTGCTTTGGTCTTGGGCTCGATAGCCAGCTGGATAACCGGCTCAGGGAATTCCATGGACTCAAGGATGACCGGATGCTGCTCATCGCAGATGGTATCACCGGTAGTAGTGAACTTAAATCCTACTGCTGCGGCGATATCACCGGAATAAACCTTATCAAGCTCTGCTCTCTTGTTTGCATGCATCTGCAGGATACGGCCTACACGCTCTTTCTTGTCCTTGGTAGCATTCAGTACATATGAACCGGAGTTCATGGTACCGGAGTACACACGGAAGAATGCGAGCTTACCTACGAAAGGATCGGCCATGATCTTGAATGCAAGTGCACTGAAGGGCTCCTCATCGGATGAATGACGCTCTACCTCGTTGCCGTCCAAGTCAACACCCTTGATAGCAGGGATGTCTGTAGGAGCGGGCATATACTCAAGGACTGCGTCCAGAAGCTTCTGTACGCCCTTGTTACGATATGCGGATCCGCAGCATACGGGCACTGCCGTACACTCACATGTTCCCTTACGAAGTGCTGCCTTCATATCCTCGACGGAAGGCTCCTCACCCTCGAGATACTGCATCATCAGATCATCGTCCAGTTCGCAGATCTTCTCGATGAGCTCGGTACGATACAGTTCCGCATCTTCCTTCATATCATCGGGTACGTCGGTAACGGTGATGTCATCACCCTTATCATCGTTATAGATATAAGCTTTCATCTCGAACAGATCGATGATACCCTTGAAGTCATCCTCTTTTCCTATAGGAAGCTGAAGGATGATGGCGTTCTTGCCGAGACGCTCACGTATCTGATCGACTGCTCCGTAGAAATTCGCACCCAGGATATCCATCTTGTTGATGAATGCCATACGGGGTACGTTGTATGTATCGGCCTGACGCCATACATTTTCTGACTGAGGCTCAACGCCTCCCTTTGCACAGAACACACCTACCGCACCGTCCAGCACGCGCAGTGATCTCTCAACCTCCACGGTGAAATCCACGTGTCCGGGAGTATCGATGATGTTAATACGATGCTCCAGAGCACCGGCCTTGGGCTTGGTGAACTCTTCGAGGGTCCAATGGCAGGTAGTAGCTGCTGATGTGATCGTGATACCACGCTCCTGCTCCTGTTCCATCCAGTCCATGGTAGCAGTTCCTTCGTGGGTATCACCGATCTTGTAGTTGATACCGGTATAATAGAGAATACGCTCTGTCAATGTGGTCTTACCCGCATCGATATGAGCCATGATACCGATATTTCTGGTCCGCTCAAGCGGATACTCTCTGGAAGCCACTTCTTTCCCTCCTGTTAGAATCTGTAATGTGCAAAAGCCTTGTTTGCCTCTGCCATCTTGTGCATATCTTCTTTACGCTTTACGGATGCACCTGTATTGTTGGCTGCATCCATTATCTCGTTGGCCAGTCTTTCTTCCATGGTCTTCTCACTTCTCTTACGTGAGAACATGGTCATCCAACGAAGACCCAGTGCCTGACGACGGTCAGCTCTGACCTCGATCGGAACCTGATAGGTTGCACCACCGATACGTCTTGCCTTAACCTCAAGCACGGGCATGATGTTCTCCATGGCCTCATGGAATACGTCGAGAGCAGGCTTGCCTGTCTTCTCCTCCACTCTGTTGAAAGCGCCGTATACGATCTTCTCGGCAACTCCCTTCTTTCCGTCGAGCATGATATTGTTGATGAGCTTGGTCACAACCTTATCATTGTATAACGGATCAGCCAGAACATCTCTTTTCTGAATATGTCCTTTACGTGGCACGTTACTTCCCTCCTTAATTAATCAATTAATTCACAGGTACTCACATGTGTCTTTCTAATGTGTTCGTGCAGCACATATATGTCGAGCGGACGCATACGCATCAGCTCACAAAAGATGCCTACACAAAAATATTAGTTCTGTTTGTGGTACAAACTATAATTACTTCGCAGCCTTGGGCTTCTTGGCACCGTACTTACTACGTGCCTGCTTACGATTGGCTACGCCTGCCGTATCCAGCGTACCGCGGATGATGTGGTATCTGGTACCGGGCAGATCCTTAACCCTGCCGCCTCTGATGAGGACAACGCTATGCTCCTGAAGGTTGTGGCCTTCACCGGGGATATAGCTTGTAACCTCAATGCCGTTAGACAGACGTACTCTGGCTATCTTACGAAGGGCTGAGTTAGGCTTCTTGGGGGTTGCGGTCTTAACAGCAGTGCACACACCACGCTTCTGGGGTGAAGGTGTGTCTATAGCAGTCTTGTGCAGAGAGTTGTAGCTCTTCTGCAGAGCAGGTGCTGTAGACTTCTTAACTGATGTCTGACGTCCCTTTCTGACCAACTGATTGAATGTAGGCATATCTTTTGTCTCCTTTCTTATTATTTCGCGTATCCGCGCGGATTTAAGCAAAATAAAACCACACCCACGCTAGAATATTATACGCACGCATGGTTCCAATGTCAAACATTTATTTATATATCAGGCTTTATAAACCTCAGAACAGCAGATTGAGCGTCTGCTTCTCCTCTTCGACAAGAGAACCCGTGGTCTCCAGTTTCCATCTGGTCACGGTATAGAATGTATCGCCTGCTGCCGCGGGATAATTCACCTTAACGCTTACATCCAGCGTCTGCACATCGGATACGGGGATCGCGAAATCAATGTTCTGTCCCGCCTGAGCAAAGTAATCGTCCGAGTTCACTCCGGATTCATACAGCGTTTTCAGCGTATTATCTATATCGGCGAGTCTGTCCTCGGCCTGATTGCAGGCATCATAATATCCCGCCGTTCTTTCCACGACTTTATCATTCAGTTTTTTATCGGCTCTGGCGGATACGGTGGCAAGTGTGGCAAAAGAAACCAGGCACATTACCACAAAAACGAGCAGAAGCGATGATGTTCCCACGTTTACGCCGGTCGTTTCCTTTTTTCTCTTAATGCTCATCTGCCGGCCTCCATTCTGTACGGTACGTGATACTTCACATCCTGCGATGCTATACATGTACCGGTTGCGACTTCATATACTTCAAAAGAGGCGATCATCATGTCCCCGGGTTCTGCAGGCGTATCTGCCGTATAAGCATGACCGTCGGTGTCTGTCACCGATATGCTGGCTATATACACGGGCTCCCCGTCCGAAGCAGGCATCTCTTTCCATGATTCATCGTATCCGATGGCGAGTGTCCCTGCCGTATCACCGGCGCGGACCTTACCGGTGCCGTCGGCATCGTACAGATCGCATACGGCACTTACATCTCCTTCACAACCCAGAAACTGTTCAGCCAGGTTCTGTACTATTACAGTACCCTGAGCAGTCATCTTCGTGGATTCATTAGTACTGTATGCATACACGAACAGCTGAACGCATACTACTGCCGATATCGAGAAGAACAGGATTACTATGATCAGTTCCATCAGGAACAGGCTTGTCTTGGAGTTGGTGTTCACTGTTTTCTCCTATTATATATCTACATGTCGGAACCTGAGCCCGTATGCGAGCTCACATACACCTGCATGCTCTTGCCGTCTGCAAATGACAGATCCACCCTGGACAGTTTCGGGGTGACCGGGGTGATCTCAAACGAATCAAGTTCCAGGATCTTAGTCCCTGCAGCAGGTTCCATATCCATATCGGCCCTGGCGAGCAGTTCGCAGAGATATCCGTCATATTCATATATATAAGTGTTATATATGGTATTATTTATCTCCTGTGTAAAGACACAGGCATCAGTCCCGCCGAAATCGGCAAACGACAAAGCTCCGGCCTCATCATTCTGACGGAGTTTCTGGGTGATATATGCATAAGAAGTCCTGTCGGTGAAGCTCTCGTCCATATGATCGACGGTGCTCCGGTATACATTCGCTCCCAGTACCACCAGTGTCAGCGCGGACAGCGCAAACACAAAGAAAAGTGTCAGGACGAACAATATGTCCACCATATGTTTTCTGTCGCCTTTAAAATCCATATCGTCCTCTACTTATCCTCTGCCAGCCGGATGATCGTGATATCCGGATATATATTGCTTCCTATGGACTGATAATCCACATAAAAGAGATCTTCATTGTATGTAAGTCCGTAGTGGTCCACGAGATATCCCAGATTGGGCGGATAGGTTCCCTCTACCGCATAGCACTGTGCCACGTCCCGTGATATGGCCTTCTCAAGACTCTCCTGCTGGCCGTCCAGCGATGAGGAGCTGACATAGTTTACTCCGAGCAGGAACACGGCTATCACTATGATACCCATCACCAGAGGCAGGAATTTCATTGCCTTATTTAATATAGTAGCTTTTCTACCTGAGCTGAATCTGTTCATACTTCTTATACGTCACTTATCCGATCGAACTCATGATGCCCATGAGAGGCAGGATGACCGACAGCAGGATCATGCCGACTATAAGCGACAGGATGATCACAAGCGTAGGCTCGAGTACCGCGATGATATCATGGATCCTCTTATCGACTTCCTTATCATAATCATCCGCGATCCTGTTCATCGCTTCCTGCGGATTACCTGATTTAAAACCTATCGATGCCATACGTGACTGGATGCTTGAGAATATCTCGGCTTCCTTCAGCGCCTCGGCATACTCCCTGCCCTCGAGGAGCAGTTCCTTACATTTGGCGATCTTTGCGCTCATACGGTCATTATCGATCAGACCCGCTACCAGGTCGAATCCCTCATAGGTATCCATTCTGCCGTATACCATGGCTATACCGCTGGCGAAACGGCTGCATGCCACCGCATCATTGAACTTGCGGGTCGGCGGAAATGCATCAACGAATCTGGCGAACATCCTGCGGCCTGCCGGAACCTTGGAGAAAAAGATGAAAGCCACAATGATCACGCAAAGGATCACAACCAGAACTATGGATGACGAACTGAGCCTGTTACCGAAGTTCATCAGGCTTAACGAAAAAGCATTCATCTGGCTTCCGAGCTGTGTGAATACCTGGTTAAAGATCGGCAGGACTTTGGTGATCAGGACTATGATGACGAGCAGCATCATGAATATCATGATCATGGGATAGGTGACGGCGTTTTTGATACCCTCGGATATAGCCTCCTGCCTGTCGTAATAGTCAGCCAGAGAGTGGCATATCGCCTTATCGTCACCGGCACGCAGTCCCAGACGTACCATGCGGATAACATGCTCCGGAAAAGCCCCTGTCTTCTCAAGTGCCACATCAAACTGGCCATGCTCGGTGAGTTCCGTCACGATCTGTTCCAGACACGCACGTGCCGACGGGCTCTTTGTATCCTTCAGCATGGTCTCAATGCCCTCGCGATAGTAGATACCGCCGTCCAGGAGCATCGCCAGCTGACCGAAGAATGTAGCCAGTTCGGCATTGCTTAGTTTCTTTTGGTTCGCCATTGGTTCTTCCTTTCTGTCCCCTGCTTAGTATATATATTTGGTATCGTAATTGGATCCGTCTCCGATGAACTCCTGCAACTCGGCAGCACTTGCGCTGGCTGCAAAAGTAGGATCCATGAGTTCCCAGCTCGTTCCGTTAAACTCTATTATCCCGTTTACCCATCCGGTCTCCTTGAGGTATACCGATATCCATGCATGATAAGCCGTGCTGGCGTATCCCACCTCCAGATGAGTGGGTATGCCCTGGCTCCTGAGCATGGACGCGGTCAGGCACGCGTAATCCAGACAGATACCGGTGCATGAATGCAATGTCCTGTCGGGATCCGGCAGATACCCGCTCTCCACTGTATTCGCCAGTTCGGTATCATAGGTCACGTTCTGCACCATATAGTTGTACACATAGGTGACAACATCCAGATCCGTGTTGGCCGGATATGCCAGTTCCTCGGCCTTGGCCACACAGTCGTTATCGGCAGTGAAGTTGACATACTGGTTCGGATACAGATACGGACCGTATTCGTCCGTAATGGTAACATCGAAATCAGTCCTGAAACATGTCGAGTACTCTGTTCCCGCCACGTTCTCAAATATACCGATGGAATATGTACCGCTGTCGACCGTAAGCGGAAAGACTTCAACTCCGCCGCCTATCGTCAGGTTATACGTGTATGTGGTGGTATTCGGACAAGTGAGCTGCATCTTGACCTTGGGACTGGATCCGAAATACTCCACTGATATATATCCGTCGGAAGAATTGGATGCATCCACACTCACCAGGTCATTACCGAAAACTACGGTGCCCGGCTGGGTAGGAACCCTGACCACGGGGGTATTGTCACGTGTGCCGGGACCGCTGGGTACGGGCTCTGCCTCTGCGGCAGCCTCTCCCGATGCAGGTGTACTCTGAGCACCTGCATCATCGCCGGATTTCTGTCCGTCCGACCCGAGTGCAAAAGGCAATCCGCCGTCCTCACTGCCGGACGAGGACGATGCGCCATCCACATACGCTGCGGATCCGCATCCGGTGAAGCTTAAGCACACTGACATAAGTAAAGCCACTATGCATTTATTGTGTGATCTGTTGTTGTTCATAACACAGCTGTATCAGGAGAAGTCACTGACCTGTCCTTTTCAGAATGTCGGCGGTGTGAGAAGCATATGCACTGTCTCACTGTTCAGGTCGCTGACATATATATTCCATTCTGTCTCGTCATAAGGAAAAGATACCATACCGGTACCCGAATTGAACTCAGCCGGGAATACGGTAGACCCTGATGCGGTCACCGCATATACGGATGTGAAATCTATGAACGGTCCGTCCAGATCGATATAGAGATATCCGTCCTGTACATAATAATCTCCGACACTGATATCCGCTTTGGTGTCGACTCCTTTGGCGTTAGCCGTGAAAACGAAGATGAGCGGAACGCATATCGTGAAGGCCAGCATGATCTTCACCGCGGTCAGATATCTGGAATATCCCTTAGCGGCGTTCACACGCTTCTTAAGCATCTTATCTATGGGAGTGTTGGAATTCTTCTCTACACTGCTCAGTATCTTTGCAAGTGTGGAAGACGCCGCATCCTTTTTCATCGTATATCTTTTGGTTCTGTGAAAAGCAGACATTTAAGACTCCTTTTTCTTCTTTTTGCCCTTACCGGTTTCGGGTACACTTGTATGGCCGAAGGCCTCAGCCAGGTGTTCCTTGCCGCTGATCAGGTATCTCTTGACCGACGATTTGCTGTATCCGAGGATATCGACTATATCATCGATCTTCATATCATTATAGTATCTTAAGATGATGCATTGCTTCTCATGGGCAGGAAGCTTGTCTATCGCTGCCTGAAGAGTCTCAAGCTCCTCGTTTCTCTCGGAGCGCTGGGACGGATTGATATCATCGTTTTCGTCATGGATGATCTCCAGAAGTTCCGGATCCGTAATGGCACCGTAGTCCTTGGTGTTCTTACGGCTGATATCATGGCACACATGAAATGATATCTGATTGAGCCACGCAACGAAAAGCGTGGGATCATTCAGACGGGTGATATTCTTATACGCGAGTATAAAGATCTCCTGCACCGCATCCTGTGCCAGAAACTCATCTCTCAGATAATGTCTTGCGTAATTATAAACCTTATTATAAGTAAGACCGTAGATCTGGGTGAATGCTTCCGAATCGCCACGCTGTAGTTTGAGGACCAGACCCGCTATATACTTGTGGTCGAGGTCTTTGCTCATGTTAAGGGTTCATCCTCCAGGTTACGATAAGCCACTGTGAGCAGATCTGCCAGCCTGGATACCTGCTCCGCATCATTAAGCGCATATGCATATTCGATCTCTATCGGCGTCTCCTTATGAGACATATTGTAGAGATTGATGGCCACATAGAGATCGGCTATGAACTGGACCACCAGTTCATCATCACACTCTTCGAATACCGCGAGGAATTCATTACCGCCGTTACGTCCCACAAATCCGTACGAAGTACCGACATCCTTTAATAAAATACAGAAATCCTGGATCAGTGAATCGCCGACGGCACGATTGAACTTCTCGTTGATGGCAACCAGATTGGAGAGGCGCAGTATCGCGCATCCCACCTTATGCATGGTAGCTTCGGTGTTGTGCATGCTGATCATCAGATCGACACTCAGTCTGTTAGGCAGACCGGTAAGAGCATCCACATATGCCGTATGTGACAGTTCGGAACTCTCGGATGCCGCATTCTTGAGCAGATTGAAATCGATCAGCATGCAGACGAACGAGATGATGAGAGCTATCCACATGAGCAGACACAGCGTAAACAGCAGTTTGTTGGTGAACACCGCTGTCCTGAGTGTCTTGGAGAAAAGGAGAATGCACAGATACACGATCTCCACAACAAATACCAGAGTCAGCTCCATTGCCTTTATGGCTCTGTACGCTGACAGGCTGTCCTTGGGCAGATTATCATTTTTGTTCATGGGTAGGTTGACCTTTCTGATATGATATGTTTATTATAGTTTTACACTATTATCAGATACTTATCTATGCTCGATTATACAACAAAATCACTTTATTTGGTAATTCGTGCATATTTTTTTGCAAAAAGTGAACCGTTTGGCATTTTCAGTTCGTCTTTATAAGTGAACGAGGATAAATCAGAAGAGAAAATAAGCCAAATCTTTTCCCAGGAGGTTCTGATATGTCACTATTGAAAGAAGCAGGATATACGCTTGTGATCATGGAAGATGAGCCCACAGCTCTTTCAGGCAGTATCCCTACAGTTCTCCAGTCCAGGAGTACCGTTTTCCTTGCAACCAGCCTGATGATCATTCTTATATCCGCCATAGTACTTGCAGCAGCATATGCCATCAGGCTCCATCAGTTACAGAGCAGACTCGACGAGCTCTTAGCTTACAGCAGGATCGATGCAGGAGATTATAATCCCAGAAGCATCAGAAGCATTCGCAATCAGATTCTTATAGTCGAAAGCGATATCGCAGAGAGCAATCTTGGGGGCATGATACCTTCGATGTACTGATAGCTTCAGTCAGATGACAGATCATTAAACCAACGAATCCAAGCGCCGGTGAATTTCCGGCGCTTCGTATTTGTCCAGAAAATCAAGCCCCAGGTATTCTTTCTCACGGGCAAAGGTCACATTATCTATCTGAGTGATCACACTCACAAGCTTATCCACTTTGAGTACACGCATATCATTGATGACTTCCATGGGGAACCTCCCGCGGATCACCACGCAATCGGGAAACTGTGTTTCATAGTCCAGCACATCCCTCGGATGAGGTTTGACTATGACACGGTAATCATCCCGGTACATATCTATGACATCCCCGAAGAGTCTCCTGCGCACATCGAGAGCGCACAGAGGCTCAGTCAGTATCATCGCAAACGGTCTGCCTGTTCCGTCATCAGCCAGTTTACGGTACAGCTCGTCAACATCTTCGAGGAACATACTGACCAGCTTATCATGATCATCATTCGTGAGCCGCGCCGTCAGTTCTTTTCTGGGAACTTCTATCACGTTGGGTGGTACAGAGTGATTGGCCGATCTGTCATTCACTTCATAATCTATGCAATACCGGCCGTAGCCGCTCTCTATGAATATGAGTCCCATCGCGGACAGCAAGCGTTTGAGTCCGAACGCCCGCTTATTGGCGAGATATGCCTGGTCATCAAGGAGGCCCGAGTTTAGTCCGTCCTCGAGTGCATGATACGGTATTTTGTGAACATTCAGATAATACCCTATCGGGTCGGAATCGCAGAATACATATATATCCTTATACCGTGTCAGATCCGTGGGAATATAATCCTCCTGAAGCCTGCCCAGAAGCCTGGTATAGATCACCCTCTGTATCATGTTTGACACTATATTGCCACGGTCGCAATGATGAGACATGACCTCCGGTGATGCCGACTCATCCTGCTCATCATACATGAAGACCTCACCGAACACCCCTGATGCAGTCAGTCTGTCACTCAGGCTGCCGAAGTCATTCGACAGCTTGCTCAGTATGATATCGGCTTCTCCGTAATGAGAGCTCCCGAGCACCAGTTCTTTGACTGCTGCTACATAGGCATGGTAATAAGTATGACAGATGTATACTCGTACACTCATACTATACAGTATATCGCTTAGCGCCTTGTTTTGTCGATGTGTAAGACTTGTACGCATCATTCAATTAATCTATAATGTTAATGTTTGTGAGTATAAGTGAGGATACAGCCATGAAAATGCGTTATTGTAAGAGATGCCTGCAGCCCGACACACGTCCCAACGTTGTATTCGACGACGAGCAGATATGCTTTGCCTGCAGGTATGAAGAATCCAAAGCAACGATAGACTGGGCAGCAAGAGAGGCGGAGCTTGTATCGATCGCCGATGAGGCCAAAGCCGAAGCCGTAAAGCGCGGCAACATATATGATTGTGTGATCGGAGTATCCGGAGGCAAGGATTCCACATTCCAGGCCATATATGCAAGAGACAGGCTGGGTTTAAATCCCCTGCTGATTAACTGTGCCCCCGATGAGATCACTGAGATAGGCCGCCACAATCTCGATAATCTGAGCAATCAGGGTTTCGATATCATCACCATACGTCCCAATCCGATAGTAGCCAAAAAGCTCGCACGCAAGTCGTTCTTCGAAAGGGGCAACATCATAGCCGCTTCCGAGTACTGTCTGTGGGCATCCACATATATCATGTCGGTCAGATTCAATATCCCCCTGATCATACAGGGAGAAAACGCCGCACTCACACTCGGTGCCGCCAAAAACCAGGAGCCGACCGGCAACGCTTTCAGCGTAACTCAGCTCGATACACTGAGCCAGCAGAAGGTCGAAGACTTCATCGACCTGTCCGAGAACATCACCGAGAAGGATCTCTTTTTCTATAAGATACCTTCCGTAGAGGAGATGAAAGCTCAGGGTACCCGTGCGATATTCCTCCAATACTACACCAGGGAGTGGTCTCAGGTCACCAATGCCGACTTCGCCGTAGCCAGAGGACTGATAGGACGTCAGGATGATCTGCATGATCTCGGCCGTTACAGAAGATACACGGCTCTCGACTGCGATATGCAGATCCCGAATCAGATGATCAAATATCTGAAGTTCGGTTTCGGATACGCTACCGATGAGATCTGCTACGATATCCGCGAGGGCAGGTTCTCCCGCGAGGATGGTCTGTGGTACGTCAACGAATATGACGGTCTCTGCGGTCAGAACTATATCGATATGGCATGCAGGTATCTGTCCATCACCGAAGAGGAGTTCTGGGAGGTCGTTGACAGGTTCGTGAACCGTGATCTTTTTGAGAAAAAAGACGGCAAATGGGTACGCAGATTCACTGTCGGAACCGACTACGACTCCGAAGCCTGACAGATATGTCCGATAACCTCAAGAAGAACTGGTATAAATATCTGACAGCAGCTCTGCTTACGCTGCAGGCCCTCGTATTCCTGATCTTCAGGGGAGAGAGCTACTTCCAGGTCCACGACAATCTGGATCTGTTCATGGCGCACTACGAGATGCTTAAGAAAGGCGGACTGTGGTTCGCTCATTCAGTTTCGGCCCCGATACTTCACGGAGTATCCAGAGATCTGTTCGGATCCGAGTTTCTGCTGTATAACCTGCTCTATATAATCCTGCCAGGAGTATGGGCATACCTGGCCGGATATGCACTCAAGATCGCCATCGGCATGTTCTCTTTCATACTGCTGGCCCGTGATGTGTACAGTGACAGGTATGAAGAATACAAGCCCCTTATCGTGATCACAGGGGCGGCTTACGGCCTGATCCCCGTCTTCCCGACATATGGGATAGCATTCACTTCCGTACCTCTGATCATCTATCTGCTTCGCAGAGTGTATGACGGCACCTGGAGCGGGACACGCAGACGTCCGCTCATTTATCTGGCGGTATTCGCCTACCCTTTCCTTTCGTATTTCTCGTATCACGGTTTCTTCATACTGTGCTATATGTGTGCAGCGGTGATCATCCTGTGGATCAGGGACCGCAGATTTCCGCGCGGGATATTCCTGTCGGTCATTGTATTGTCAGCAGGGTATATAGCTTTTGAATACAGGCTGTTCGGTGCCATGCTCCTGTCAGACACCGTTACGATACGCACGACCATGGATCACGGAAATGCGACTTTCATACAGGCGCTTCAGGCTGCCTGTCAGGAGTTCGTCAACGCCTCATTCCACAGTGAAGATTCACATACATATATCATCCTGGGAACCGTGCTCATCGGTCTCACAGTCATCAACATCTCCCACATCCGGGCTCACCGGGCACGCAGGATCTTAAGCGATCCCGTCAACCTCGTGATGCTCATAATCATATTCAATGTACTCAACTTCGGACTGTATCTGTGGCCGCCCTACAGACATATGCTCGAAGCCATTGTCCCGCCGCTCACGGGATTTGAGTTTGCGCGCACCGCATACTTTAACACCTTCCTGTGGTATGCGGAGATGTTGCTCGTATGTATGCGTATGTATGACTGTAAGGGAAAATCTGCAGACCGGATCCGTATCCTGGCCGATATCCTGGCCACCGCTGCCCTGATAGCAGTCATGTTTGTTCCGCAGGTCTATAATGACTTCTACTATACCTGCTACAATCATGCCTATAAGATCATCAGGCACAGGGATACCAGCACGGTGAACTACAACGAGTTTTATTCCACGGATCTGTTTGATGAGATCACGGACGACATGGGATATGACGGTGAATGGTCGGCAGCTTACGGACTGCATCCCGCCGTGCTCAACTATAACGGAATATCAACCGTCGACGGATACCTCGGGATGTATGCACAGGAATATAAAGAGAAATGGGGACGCGTGATCGCACCTGCACTTGCAGGTTCACCTTCACTCAAAGAATACTATGACGGATGGGGCGCCAGAGTATGTCTCTACTCCGGTTCGGATGAAAACACTTATGCCCCTTTAAGAGTAATGGAACTCAACGATGACCGCCTTGTGGCGGATATGGATGAACTCAAGTCTCTGGACTGTAAGTTTATATTCTCACGTATAGAATTCTCCAACTCCGATGAACTGGGCCTTGATCTCATAGGTGTCTACACACATGAGAAAAGCCCGTACACGATATACGTGTACGGGCTGTAAATGATATCTGTGTCCGGATTTGGATTTACTCCTCGACTGTCTCCACGGTTTCTTCCTCAACTGTTTCCGCAGTTTCCCCGATCATGGTATCTGTTTCTTCCGTGATCTCTTCACCTGCATCTTCAGTCTCTATCTCCCTCTTGATATCGGTACTTAAGGATACGTTGCGGTATCTCTTCATTCCCGTACCTGCAGGGATAAGCTTACCTATGATGACATTCTCTTTAAGACCGATAAGAGGATCGACCTTACCCTTGATGGCAGCTTCGGTCAGAACCTTGGTGGTCTCCTGGAATGATGCTGCTGACAGGAATGAGTTGGTAGCAAGAGCAGCCTTGGTGATACCGAGCATGATCTGTACACCTTCTGCGGGAGTCTTGCCTTCAGCCTCAAGCTGAGCGTTCATATCCTCATAATCGAGTACGTCTACGAGTGTACCGGGCAGATACTCTGAATCACCGGACTCCTCGATACGTATCTTCTTCATCATCTGACGTACGATGACTTCGATATGCTTATCTGCGATATCAACACCCTGCAGACGGTAAACTTTCTGAACCTCACGGAGCATGTAGTTCTGTACGGATTCGATACCCTTGATCTTGAGCAGGTCATGAGGATTAACGCTACCCTCTGTAAGTTCGTCACCTGCTTCCACGGTATCGCCATCCAAAACCTTGATCCTGGATCCGTAAGGGATCAGATAAGCCTTGGACTGACCTTCCTTATCATCGGTGATGACGATCTCACGCTTCTTCTTGGTATCCCTGATCTCGACCTTGCCGCCGAACTCGGCGATGATAGCGAGACCCTTGGGCTTACGTGCCTCGAAAAGTTCCTCGACACGGGGAAGACCCTGGGTGATATCCTCACCGGCAACACCGCCGGCATGGAAGGTTCTCATCGTAAGCTGTGTACCGGGCTCACCGATGGACTGTGCTGCGATGATACCTACAGCCTCACCGACCTGTACAAGCTCGCCGGTAGCCATATTGGCACCGTAGCACTTCGCACAGATACCGTTCTTGCAACGGCATGTAAGTATGGTCCTGATCTTAACGGATTCGATGGGATTCTTATCCGCATCCACACCTGTCTCGAGCAGTCTGGCTGCACGGCTGGGTGTGATCATGTGATTCTTCTTAACTATAACTTCGCCATCCTTGTCGTATACATCCTCGCAGGTATATCTGCCGACGATACGATCCTTGAATGACTCGACTACAGCCTTACCATCCGTGAACTCGCTTACAACAAGTCCGGGGATATCCTCTCTGCCTTCGCAGCAATCCACCTCACGGATGATCAGATGCTGTGATACATCGACCATACGACGGGTCAGATAACCGGAGTCGGCTGTACGCAGCGCCGTATCGGACAGACCCTTACGGGCGCCGTGTGCGGACATGAAGTACTCGAGCACGTCCAGACCTTCACGGAAGTTCGACTTGATGGGCAGCTCGATCGTACGACCGGTAGTATCAGCCATCAGTCCACGCATACCTGCAAGCTGCTTGATCTGCTGATCGGAACCACGGGCACCTGAATCGGCCATCATATGGATATTGTTATACTTGTCAAGGCCGGCCAGCAGTTTCTCAGTCAGACTCTTGTCGACATCGAACCATGTCTGTACCACGCCACGATATCTCTCTTCCTCGGTACACAGACCTCTGCGGTAGTTAAGATCGATCTGGTTAACGATCTCCTGTGCTTCCTCGAGCATCTGCTCCTTCTCAGCGGGAACCGTCATATCCGATATGGATACGGTCATGGCTGCAATTGTGGAATAGTGATATCCCGTATCCTTGATCAGGTCGAGCACCTCTGCGGTCCTTACTGCACCGTGAGTATTGATGACCTTCTCAAGTATCTGCTTAAGCTGCTTCTTACCTACGTGGAAGTCAACTTCGAGCTTGTATTTGTTCTCCGGAACGGAACGGTCTACGAATCCGAGATCCTGAGGAAGAGCCTCGTTGAAGAGGAATCTGCCCAGAGTGGACTCTACGATCGCATACTCCTGATTGCCGTTCTCATCGGTTCCGTATACCTTAACCTTGATTTTGGAATGCAGGGTTATGAACTTGTTCTCATAAGCAAGTATGGCTTCGTTTAAGTTATGGAAGCACTTGCCTTCGCCTGTAGCACCCTCTCTCTCCTGAGTCAGGTAGTAGATACCGAGTACCATATCCTGTGAAGGAACAGCCACGGGACCGCCGTCCGAAGGCTTCAGCAGGTTGTTGGGTGACAGGAGCAGGAATCTGCACTCTGCCTGCGCCTCAACCGAAAGAGGAAGATGCACAGCCATCTGGTCACCGTCGAAGTCGGCATTGAACGCAGTACATACGAGAGGATGAAGCTTGATGGCTTTACCTTCTACAAGAATGGGTTCAAATGCCTGGATACCGAGTCTGTGCAGTGTAGGTGCACGGTTGAGCATAACGGGATGCTCATGTATAACGTCCTCGAGGACATCCCATACCTGAGTATCGAGTCTGTCGACAAGTTTCTTGGCGTTCTTGATATTCTGTGATATGCCGCGGCCTACTAGCTCCTTCATAACGAAGGGCTTGAACAGCTCGATCGCCATCTCCTTGGGGAGACCGCACTGATATATCTTAAGCTCGGGTCCGACAACGATAACCGAACGTCCGGAATAGTCCACACGCTTACCCAGCAGGTTCTGACGGAAACGTCCGCTCTTACCTTTGAGCATATCGGACAGAGACTTGAGTGCTCTGTTACCGGGTCCGGTAACCGGGCGGCCTCTGCGGCCGTTGTCGATCAGCGCATCTACGGCTTCCTGAAGCATACGCTTCTCATTACGTACGATGATGTCGGGTGCACCCAGGTCGATCAGTCTCTTCAGACGGTTGTTACGGTTGATGATACGACGATAGAGGTCATTTAAGTCGGATGTGGCAAATCTGCCGCCGTCCAGCTGAACCATGGGACGTAAGTCCGGAGGGATGACCGGGATGGCATCCAGGATCATCCATTCGGGACGGTTGCCTGACTCTCTGAAAGCCTCTACTACTTCGAGTCTCTTGATGACTCTGGCTTTCTTCTGGCCGGTAGACTCAGCGAGAGCGGCACGCAGTTCATCGTTCTCTTTCTCGAGATCGATATCGCACAGCAGCTCCTTGATAGCCTCTGCACCCATGCCTACGCGGAACTTGTAGCCAAACTCCTCGCGGGCATCCATGTATTCTTTCTCTGTGAGGATCTGCTTATACTCAAGTGTGGTATCTGCGGGATCCAGTACGATATATGATGCGAAATACAGAACCTTCTCCAGTACTCTGGGGGACAGATCCAGGATCAGACCCATACGGCTGGGTATACCCTTGAAATACCAGATATGTGATACGGGAGCTGCCAGGTCGATGTGTCCCATACGGTCACGACGCACGCTGGACTTGGTAACCTCAACACCGCATCTGTCGCAGATAACACCGCGATAACGGATCTTCTTGTACTTACCGCAGTGGCACTCCCAGTCTTTGCTGGGACCGAAGATCTTTTCACAGAAAAGACCGTCCTTCTCAGGCTTCAGTGTACGATAGTTGATGGTCTCCGGCTTGGTGACCTCACCTCTGGACCATCCTCTGATGGTCTCGGGTGAAGCAAGCCCTATCTTGATCGCATCAAAACTTATAGGCTGATAATTATCTTGCTTATATTCAGGCATCGTAATTCTCCTTTACTCTTCAGGATCACTCTTCGTCTTCAAAAGAACCTTCGGCTTCAAACTCTTCGGCGTCATCAAAATCTTCATCCGCCTCGATATCTTCGCCGTCATCGGTGCTTTCGAAATCGCCGGTCTCTTCGTTGTATTCCTGCTCACTGTAACCGAGCTTCGAGAAGGACTCGTCTTCCTTATTGTGTCCCTGACTGCGGGCATCGAGTTCATATCTGAACACGCTGTCGTTGTAATCAACCTGCTCTTTGATCTCAACTTCCGTACCGTCATCACGAAGGACTCTGATGTCCAGACCGAGAGACTGAAGTTCCTTGAGCAGAACCTTGAACGACTCGGGAATGCCGGGCTCAGGGATGTTCTCACCCTTGATGATGGCTTCGTAAGTCTTCACACGGCCGATGACATCATCGGACTTGACAGTCAGTATCTCCTGAAGTGTATATGCTGCACCGTAAGCTTCCAGTGCCCAAACCTCCATCTCACCGAAACGCTGTCCGCCGAACTGGGCTTTACCACCCAGAGGCTGCTGAGTAACCAGTGAGTAAGGACCGGTTGAACGAGCATGGATCTTATCATCTACCAGATGGTGGAGTTTGAGGTAATGCATGTGACCGATGGTGACAGGTGAATCAAACAGTTCACCGGTACGTCCGTCACGGAGCCATACCTTACCGTCTCTGGTTATCGGAACACCCTTCCACAGTTCTCTGTGGTCACGGTTCTCCGACAGATAATCCATGACTTCCGGAAGAAGTGTATCTTTATACTTATCCCTGAATGTTTCCTTTATGCCCTTCTCCTTCCACTCGGCGAGCTTGGCCTCGTCCTTGTCAAAAGGAAGATTGACATAGTCATTTGCCAAATCGAGCGTATCCATGATGTCGTTCTCTTTGGCACCGTCGAACACGGGAGTGGCTACATTGAAGCCGAGTGCCTTGGCAGCGAGAGACAGATGGATCTCAAGTACCTGACCGATATTCATACGCGAAGGCACGCCCAGAGGATTAAGGACTATATCCAGGGGACGTCCGTTAGGCAGATAAGGCATGTCCTCAACAGGCAGCACGCGGGATACAACACCCTTGTTACCGTGACGGCCGGCCATCTTATCACCAACGGAGATCTTACGCTTCTGAGCTATGTAGATGCGGACTGCCTGGTTAACACCGGGTGAGAGTTCGTCGCCGTTCTCTCTGGTGAAGACCTTGGCATCCACTACGATACCGTATTCACCGTGAGGTACCTTCAGGGATGTGTCACGTACCTCTCTGGCCTTATCACCGAAGATCGCACGCAGCAGTCTCTCCTCTGCGGTAAGCTCTGTCTCGCCCTTGGGGGTAACCTTACCTACCAGGATATCTCCCGCACGTACCTCGGCACCTATACGGATGATACCTCTCTCATCGAGGTTCTTGAGTGCTTCCTCGCCGACACCGGGTACATCTCTGGTGATATCCTCGGGTCCGAGTTTGGTGTCACGTGCTTCTGCTTCGTACTCTTCTATATGAACTGATGTATAAACGTCATCCTGTACCAGACGCTCGCTCAAGAGAACGGCATCCTCGTAGTTGTAACCTTCCCAGGTCATGAAACCGATCAGAGGGTTCTTACCGAGTGCCAACTCACCGCCGCATGTTGAAGGACCGTCGGCAATGACTTCGCCTGCTTCCACATGTGCGCCCTTAAGAACGATGGGCTTCTGGTTATAGCAGTTGGACTGATTGGATCTGGCAAACTTGGACAGCTTGTACTCTGTCTCCTGACCGTCCTCGTCGTTCACGATCCTGATCACATCGGTAGCTACATATGATACCGTACCGGCCTTGTCGGCCACTACGCATACGCCTGAGTCTACGGCAGCCTTGGGCTCCATACCGGTGCCTACTACAGGCGCTTCGGTAAACAGAAGCGGAACTGCCTGACGCTGCATGTTCGAACCCATCAGGGCACGGTTTGCATCGTCGTTCTGCAGGAAAGGTATGAGGGCTGTAGCAACCGAAAATACCATCTTGGGAGACACATCCATGTAATCGAACATGGCCTTGGGATATTCCTGTGTCTCATCCTTGAAACGTCCGGATACCGTGGATCTCTTGAAGTATCCCTTTTCATCAAGGGGAGCCGAAGCCTGGGCTACATGGTAGTTATCCTCTTCATCGGCTGTCATGTATACTACTTCATCGGTAACTCTCGGATTCTCCGGATCGGACTTATCGATCTTACGATAAGGAGCCTCAACGAAGCCATACTCGTTGATACGTGCGTAGCTTGCGAGGGAGTTGATCAGACCGATGTTGGGACCTTCGGGGGTCTCTATAGGGCACATACGGCCATAGTGGGTATAGTGTACGTCTCGAACCTCGAATCCGGCACGGTCTCTCGACAGACCGCCGGGACCCAGAGCCGAAAGACGTCTCTTATGAGTAAGCTCACCGAGCGGGTTGTTCTGATCCATGAACTGTGACAGCTGGGATGAACCGAAGAACTCCTTAACAGCAGCCTGTACCGGCTTGATATTGATAAGTGCCTGAGGAGATACATCCTCGGCATCATGAGTGGTCATACGCTCACGTACTACTCTCTCAAGTCTGGACATACCGATACGGTACTGGTTCTGAAGCAGTTCACCTACCGCACGTATACGACGGTTGCCCAGGTGGTCGATATCGTCGTCATTGCCGATGCCATGCTCGAGATGCATGTTGTAGTTGATGCTGGCCAGGATATCCTCGCGGGTGATGTGCTTGGGTATCAGCTCGTGGATGTTGCTCTGGATAGCCTCGGCAAGACCGTTGGGATCCTCTGCATACTCCTCGATGATCTGACGCAGTACGGGATAATATACAAGTTCGGTAACACCCAGTTCCTTAGGGTTGCACTCGATGAAGTTGGTGATATCAACCATGAGGTTGGAGAGCACCTTGACGTTGCGCTCCTCTGTCTGGATGAGTACACTCACTACGGCTGCGTTCTGGATCTTATCAGCCAGTTCTCTGGTCACCGTCTCACCGGCAGTAGCTATGATCTCACCGGTAGTAACGTCTACGACATCCTCGGCGAGTACATGTCCTGCTATACGGTTTCTGAACATAAGCTTCTTATTGAACTTATATCTGCCGACCTTAGCCAGGTCATATCTCCTGGGGTCAAAGAACATACCGTTAACGAGGCTCTCCGCACTCTCAACGCTTAAAGGCTCGCCGGGACGGATCTTCTTATATAATTCAAGTAAACCTTCCTGTGAATTCTCTGCCAGGTCCTTGGCAAAGGTAGCCTCGATCTTGGGCTCATCGCCGAACAGTTCACGTATCTCATCATTGGTACCTACGCCCATAGCTCTGATGAGTACGGTAACGGGAACCTTACGTGTACGGTCGACGCGCACATAGAACACATCACTTGAGTCGGTCTCGTACTCAAGCCATGCTCCCCTGTTAGGTATTACCTGACATGAATACAGTGTCTTACCTATCTTATCGTGGGCTATAGAATAATATATGCCGGGTGATCTGACGAGCTGGGATACGATAACTCTCTCTGCACCGTTGATGACAAAAGTACCTGTCTCGGTCATGAGAGGAAGGTCGCCCATGAAGATCTCGTGATCGGTGATCTCGATCTGATCGGTTGCCTTGTTGATCAGACGGACCTTCACTTTCATGGGAGCTGCATAGGTAGCGTCACGCTCCTTGCATTTCTCAATAGAATACTTGACGTCATCTACACATAGCTCGTAATCCACGAATTCGAGACTCAGGCGGTCGCTGTAGTCCGAAATCGGAGAGATGTCATCGAACACCTCTTTCAAGCCTTCTTCCAGGAACCACCGATAGGAGTTCTTCTGAACTTCGATCAGGTTGGGCATCTCCAGTACTTCCCTCTGCTTCGCATAGGTCATACGTAGATTCTTGCCTGCGGTCACCGGACGTATCCTGTTTTTTTCCATTGACAAATCACCCCGTTTTTCTTATTTTGAGCCGTTTTTGGGCACAAAAGAGCATACCTCACCCATAATGGCGCATCATCCATTGTAACGCAACTGTAATCTCGAGTCAAGGAAAAGTTGTATAGAATATAAAAAAGATATGTGTTGAGAAAAAGAATTCGGGGATGCCGGTGAAAGCATCCCCGATATGTGTTTTAACAGTCAGATTACTTAAGAGTAACCTTAGCGCCTTCAGCTTCGAGCTTAGCCTTGATATCCTCGGCTTCTTCCTTGCTGGCAGCTTCCTTGATAACCTTGGGAGCGGAATCAACGAGATCCTTAGCTTCCTTGAGGCCGAGACCGGTAGCTTCACGAACAACCTTGATAACCTTAACCTTGTTCTCGCCTACTTCGGTAAGCTCTACATCGAACTCGGTCTTGTCATCAGCTGCTGCACCGCCCTCAGCGGCACCTGCTGCTGCAACTACGACGCCTGCTGCTGCAGATACGCCAAACTCTTCTTCACATGCTTTTACGAGATCATTCAGCTCAAGAACAGAGAGCTCTTTGATCGCATCAATGAAATCCTGTGTGGACATCTTTGCCATTGTTTTTTCCTCCTGATTTAATCTAAATTCAAATTAAGTGTTTTAAAGATATTATTCTGTGGGTGTTTCTTCTGCTGCGGGTGCTGCTTCTTCTGCCTTCTCGGCGGGTGCGCATTCTCCTGCGCCGCCTTTTTCAGCGATCTGATTAAGCACACGGGCGAAGTTCGAGATAGGGGACTTCAGGCTGCCAAGCATCTTGGACAGCAGTTCCTCTCTCGAGGGAACCTTGGCGATCTGCTCGATACCCTTTGCGTCGTATACGGTACCTTCTACCACGCCGCCCTTGATCTCAAGAGCCTGAGCAGTCTTAGCGAACTTGGCGAGCACTCTTGCAGGTGCCGTAGCATCCTCAGTAGAGATAGCGATGGCACTGGGGCCCTCAAGATAAGGTGCAAGACCTTCAAAATCGGTTCCCTTGAATGCAAAGTTCATGAAGGTGTTCTTGTATACTTTGTACTTGATGTTGTTCTCGCGGAGTTCCTTACGAAGCTTGGTATCCTCGTCAACCGTCAGACCACGATAGTCTACAAGTACGACTGACTGGGCATCCTTGATGTTCGCAGAGATCTCTTCCACGATGGGTTTCTTCAGTTCTACCTTTGCCATTTCCTTTCCTCCTTCTTTAATGATTGCCGAAAGAGTTATATCGTGTCCCGCCGGATCCCGGCGAAAAGAAAAACTCCCGTCCAAAGACAGGAGTAATAAGCTTGTGAATAACTCATTCCTCGGCAGGCGCTCCGCTTACACCCCTCATCCGCCTGTCGGCGTCCTCAGGGTACCTGCTGTCTTCGGCATGGTTTATAACCTTGCATACAATACCATGCCGAAGAAGCTATGTCAAGCACAATTTACCTATATTTGCGGCAGATCCGCTGTTTAATATGTAATGCTTCCGTCCGCATCTATGGATATCCCGGGAGACATAGCGCGCATATCGGCTATGATGCGGTCACGTTCTTCTCCGGTGGCCAGAGATGTCTTGCAGCCGGTCTGCCTGCAGGGTATGAACTTAAGATCCGACAGTGCGGCTCTGCCTCCGGACGGTGCGCTCAGCGTAGCTCTTACGAGACACGTATCGAGATCCTTGGAGTTAAACCAGAAGTTCCCGAGGCTGTAGAACACAGGGATCCCTTTCGTCCTGCCGATGGACTGCAGCACATGGGGATGTGCTCCTATGATCAGATCCGCACCCGCATCGGCGATCTTCGGGGCCTGATCCTGCTGAAGCCAGTCGGTCTCGGGTGTACTCTCCGTCCCCCAGTGGATGAATACCACCAGAAAGTCGCATTTGGCTCTGGTCTCGGTGATATCGGCCAGCAGTCTGGAGGGATTCATGCATCTGAAAACTCCCGACAGCGTATCGGTCGCACCTCTGGTATCGGGGTAATCATTTCTCTCGATCTGAGTAGCCGCGATGATGCCGATCTTCACATCATCTACCACGAAAAAGAGCGGAGCGGAAGCCTCATTAATATTTCGTCCTCCTCCGCAATAAGGGATGCCCGCCTCTTCAAGCGTGGTCAGTGTGTCCGCAAAGGCGTGCTCCCCGAAGTCAAAAGCGTGATTATTTGCAATACCGACAGCATTGACTCCCATATCGCTTAAGTATCTGACCGTCGGGGGATCCGCTCTGAAAGTATATGTCTTATCCGGAGTGGGCGTGCCGCCGTATGTATAGGGGAACTCATTATTGACCATGGTGATGTCGGATGCATGCATCATGTCTATCAGCTCCGGAGATATGCCTGCCGATATCTCTCCGCCGTTCTCTTTTAGTTTGGCGGTCACCGCATACTCATCATCGAAGAGAATATCTCCGCCGAAGGTGAGCGTGACACCCGAATCATCCCCATCGCGGGAGTCCAGTACATATATCCTGTTTGCCGTCAGATATTCCGGATCATCCAGGTCATCTCCGAACCGTCCATACACTCCGCTGTACCTTGACTTGTATGAATCATCCGCGGGAATCTCTGCAGTCTCTTCGGCTGCCTGTTCATCTGTATCGGTTCCGGCCTGTACTCCCAGTACCGCAGGATCATCCGCACTTATGGGTTCACGCCCGGTATATCCGTCTCCGGCATCGGCAGCAAATCCCGCTTCAGCCTGCACGGGTCTGTCTTTTTTCACACCCGTCACGGTCCCGTATATGAGAAAGGCCACAACTCCTGCCGCGATCACACCCATCATGGTGAAAATAAAAAGCGCGATGAGATTGGTTTTCTTTTTCCCGCCATTATACACTTTCTTGTGGTTACGAGTATCTCTGGACACCATATATAGAGTATAGCACGTTCCGATTTCATTGAACACAAAAACAGGCCCCGGAATACTCCGAAGCCTGTCTGAAATCTGTGATCAGTATTGATTTATGAATACTTGGCTGTTGAAACCTTCACGCCGGGGCCCATGGTAGTGGAGAGCGATATGCTCTTCAGATACTGACCCTTAAGTGCTGCGGGCTTAGCCTTGATGATGGCATCCATCAGTGCGGTATAGTTCTCACGAAGCTTATCCTCATCGAATGAAGCCTTGCCGATAGGGCAGTGGATGATGTTAGCCTTGTCAAGTCTGTACTCGATCTTACCTGCCTTGATATCGGCGATAGCCTTGGCTACGTCCATCGTTACGGTACCTGCCTTAGGGTTGGGCATGAGTCCCTTGGGACCGAGCACCTTACCGAGACGGCCTACAACGCCCATCATGTCGGGAGTCGCTACTACTACGTCGAACTCGAACCATCCTTCGTTCTGGATCTTGGGGATCAGGTCCTCAGCTCCTACATAATCAGCACCTGCATTCTCTGCCTCGGTAGCTTTCTCGCCCTTGGCAAATACCAGCACGCGTACGGACTTACCTGTTCCGTTGGGCAGTACTACGGCGCCTCTTACCTGCTGCTCAGCATGACGACCGTCGCAGCCTGTACGGATGTGTACTTCTACTGTCTCGTCAAACTTAGCTACAGTTGTCTTCTTAACCAGAGCCACTGCATCGGCGGGCTCATAGAATACAGCACGATCTACCAGCTTGGCAGCCTCGTTATACTTCTTACCATGCTTCATATCACTGTCCTCCTATTACTCTTCCACTACGATGCCCATGCTCCTTGCGGTGCCGGCGATCATGCTCATGGCTGACTCGATGCTTGCTGCATTTAAGTCAGGCATCTTGATCTCTGCTATCTCTCTTACCTTGTCCTTGGAGATGGTAGCGACCTTGGTCTTGTTCGGTACACCCGAACCTGACTGGATGTTGCAAGCCTTCTTAAGAAGAACTGCAGCCGGAGGGGTCTTGGTGATGAAGCTGAAGCTTCTGTCTGCGTATACGGTGATGACAACAGGGATGAGCACATCGCCCTGATCTGCTGTCTTGGCGTTGAACTGCTTGGTGAATTCAACGATGTTCACACCATGCTGGCCGAGTGCCGGACCAACAGGGGGTGCAGGTGTTGCCTTGCCTGCAGGGATCTGCAGCTTGATGTAGCCTTCTACTTTCTTAGCCATTATCTTTACCTCCTAATGGTTGTGGTGACTGGCGCTCCCGACTACCGGGAGCTCCCACTTATATCTACTCGCCTGATCTCTCAGACGGACAGATCTGTTATCAGACCATGCGTCGCATCTCTGCGAAACTGATCTCGACGGGAGTCTCGCGGCCGAACAGTTCGACATTGAGTGTAGCGGTCTGCTTGGACATATCCATCTTCTGTACTACGCCGACCGTATCCTTCCATACACCGGCTACGACAGCGACGGTATCGCCCTCTCCGAAATCAACGGATACGATATCGGTCCTGATGCCGAGAGGCTTCATCTCTGCCTCGGTGAGCGGCACGGGTTTGGATCCGGGACCTACGAATCCGGTCACGCCCCTGGTGTTGCGTACTACGTACCAGGTGTCATCGTTCATGATCATATTGATAAGTACGTATCCGGGGAACATCTTACGCTGAACGGTCTTGCGTACACCGTTCCTGATCTCGGACACATCTTCCATGGGAACTCTCACCTCGAGGATCTCATTCTCCAGATGACGGTTCTCAATGGTCTTCTCTATATTGGCTTTAACCTTGTTCTCATATCCGGAATAAGTATGTACGACATACCAGTCGGCATCCTTCTCGCGCTGTGCTCTGGCAGCAGCTTCGGGATCAAGCTCAGGCTCATCCTCGGTTACGGGTGCTGTTTCGGTATCCGTTACTTCCGTAAGTATATCCTTAGCTTCTTCAGACATGCTCTCCTCCTGAATGAATGCACACTAATCTATCAGCCTATTGAGCTGATGAAGTTGAAACCATACTGGAACGCCATATCAAGCACGGCAATGAGAGCTCCGACTATCACGGATATCACGATAACAGCCGCAGTCTGCTTACCCAGAGATGACGGATCAGGCCAGCTTATCTTTTTGAATTCCGCTTTTACACCGTCAAAGAATTTAACCTTGTTTTCGGTACTGTTCTCAGACATAGTTTCTCCTTTCTCCGCAGTGGATTATCACTTGGTCTCTTTGTGCAGAGTATGTCTCTGGCAGAATCTGCAATACTTCTTGGTCTCCATACGGTCAGGATGGTTCTTCTTCTCCTTGGTCGTATTATAGTTGCGGTTCTTGCATTCGGTACATGCCAGTGTTATCTTTGTACGCATTTTATATTCCTCCGATCCTATACAAAAAAGCACAAAAAAAAGAGCTAAACTCTTTTGCGCTCAACAAATATAACATATCTGAAAATATGTGTCAACAATAACTGTTAAAGAGCATGCCGGAATATGCACTCATCGTATACGGTGATGCAAACGTCTTACCGGGATTCTTATATGCAACTATAGTTTTATCCGCATAGTAAAGAGGATTAAGAGCTATATCGTTGGACTTGTGAAGCAGCGACTGAGCAAATCCCCTGAGAGAGGATGCGGTCTTGGCCGCGGATCCGTCCCTTACGGAATGTTTGAATGTCTCTTCATCAAGTTCAAGACTTCCGTCCATATTCAGGTTCACGCCGACCTCCGTCAGTCCCTCTGCGTAAGCGCGGCTGATCGACGACATCTCATTCACCAGTCTGTTGGAGATGGGATGCGTATCGGAGTACTCCGTGGCGGCCCTGATAAACGAATTGTACCCGCCTATCAGAGTGTTGATGTTCTCAGTCATGGATTCCACGTCAGTCATCAGGCCCACATGAGTCTGCTGGCCTTCGGGACTCACACCCTTCAGAGTGATCTCATACATGTGACCTACGGTGAAGGTGTTGCCGGATGCGGTCCTGTCCTCGCCGTTGATCGAGAACTCGGCATCCGATCCCATCCTGGAAGTATAATCTATACCGAAATAATCCACTGCTCCGGAAGCTTTGGTGGAGTTTTCATCGCTTATGGTGAATATCTGTCCGGAGCCGTTCCTGGTACCCGTGGTAGCCGATTCCAGTCTCAGATACGATCTCTCACCCGCATCATCATCTATTACCTCAGCGGTGAGGCCTACATTTGAGTTATTGATGAGTCTGCCCAGTCTCTCCTGAACCTCGCGGTTGGTATCTGTTTCCTTGATATTGAACTGGAACTCATATCTGAATTCATTGATATTTACATCAAATGAATATGTATCCGAAGGCAGGTCCACAGGCTCATCGTTCGGAAGGAAACGTCCGAGGTTGATCTGCGGTGATGCCAGATGTTTGACTTCTATATCGAACTCGGGAGCTGCACCGTCTTCATCAAGCTCACCGATGAATTCGGCTTCAACCAGGCTCTCATCACTGGTAGCGGCTGCCTTTTTGCTCAGGATATCATCCTCATCCATACCGCCTACGGAAGCGATGGTATTCTTGAGTGCACGCGCACTTTCTTTAAGACCTACGACATACTTACGGCCTTCGTCTGTATTATCCAGGATATAGAGGGGTGAGTCTTTGTTGATCTTGACTATGGAGTTATAGACTCCGCGCAGCTCAGACTTCTTGTGCGTATCGTATGGCGAATTGGACTTATCCGCATACGTCGACAGATAGAAATTATGAACGTTGTTGAGTATAGCGATATTATTAGCCATAACGTCTGCCCCTCCTTTCTTCCATGAATGTGCGGCAGCTTGAGAACCTCTCTGTAATCCCGTATCCATCGGGATCTTCATCAGATCGGCTATACCTAAATACTAAAAATGGAGACACTTATAGTGATAGTTATCCATTTAGTTAGATTAAACGTAACACATCGGGAAATTAAATGCAATACCTTTTTGAAAAAATCAAGAAATTTTCAAATATACTATGCTTTTAGGAGGGATTTCAAGCACTCTGCCCGAAGCGGCGGCAGACCCGGCAGTACCGGCATCCGCGGTGCCGGCTTCAGACAGTGCACATAATACGGCCACAGGTTGCATTCCGTTCACCGCACTGTCAGATGCGGAGATATCCACCGTGGCAGGCTCATCCCCGGTATTATAGACGATCGCCATGACCTCATCGCCCCACGTCTTCGTGATCACTGCGACATGTCCGTCAGTCAGTTCATCCACTATATCTATATGGCCTCTCGCGATCTCCGGATAAGCATTCCTGATTGCAAGTGCTTCCTTATAATAAGACAGGATCGATGCGGGATCCTTTTCCTGCTCGGATACGGGTGCAAAACTCTGCTCAATATCCTTATCGGCATTCTCCGGATCGCGGCACACTCCGGAGCCTGCAGGCGTACCATCGCCATCTGTATATACCGTCCCGTCCCAGTTCATATGCAGACGTTTGTTCTCATCCGCCTTGCCTTTGGACTTCATCCCTATCTCTTCACCATAGTATATGAAGGGCGAACCGTTCATGGACAGAAGCAGTCCGGCTGTCATCTTCATATCCTCGGGGTCGCTCTTAAGCGCATTCGCCACGCGGCCCATATCATGATTTGTGATAAAAGGAGCATCTATATAGTCCGGATTGGCAGCTCCGTAGGTCTCCTGATAATCCACACACGCTTCCGCAAACTTCTGTGCGGTGAGTTTTCCACGGCCTGCCCTGACCAGCTTACCCTCGGCATCGGCAGCATCGAAATTAAAGAAGCTCGGAGTCCCGCTCGCATAGTAGTCCGCTATGGTCTTTTCCGACGCCCATACTTCCGAGACCATATAGAAGTCCGGATTCAGGCTTTTACAATACTCATAGTAGTCATGGAGGAATTCTATATTATATGAAGAAACTTCATCATCATAATGCATCACGGCATCCATCCTGAAGCCGTCACAGCCTAAGTCCGTCCAGAATGCGGCTACCTTTCGCAGCTCTTCCTTCAGAGCCGGGTTATACAAATTCAGGTCAGGCTGAGTGTAGTAGAACACTGCCTCATAATACCAGTCGGATCCGGGGGCCTCGCAATACGAACCGTTTATCTGTTCCCTCGAAAAATGATAATAATCAACCTCCGGGCATTCATTCAGGTCAGGTTCCGCACCGTCCGGCAGGGTACGCAGATACTCACATGCCTCCTTAAACCATGGATGCTCGTTCGAGGAATGATTGATCACGAGGTCGATGATCAGGCGTATGCCGCGTTTATGGCAGGCATCCGCGAGGGACTTAAAGTCATCGTTGGTTCCGAATGCAGGATCGGTCATATAGTAATCGGTCGTGTCATACTTGTGATACGAGGGAGATGCCATGATAGGAGTGAGCCATATACCGTTACATCCGAGATCCGAGATATAATCAAGTTTCGACTCTATCCCGCGCAGATCACCGGTCCCGTCCCCATCGCTGTCGCAGTACGAACCCACGAATATCTCATAGTAGTTGCGGTAATCATCATCGATGACATTGGCTTTAGGCGCATTATTCGAATAGCCACATGCCGTAAGCAGGCATGTGGTTATTATAAGACATATTAATCTCGATAATCCGGTTCTCTTCATTTATACATACAATGGGATTAACCCTTTACGGCGCCGCCGGTAACTCCTTCGACATAGTACTTCTGCAGGCACATGAAGAGAATGGTCACAGGTATCGCTACCAGAATTCCGCCGGCGCAGAACCTCGTGAAGTATCCCTGATAGTCATTGGTCCACACCCATCTGGTCATGGCCACTGCCACGTTGAAGCTGGAGTCATGTCCGAATGCAACGTAGGAAGCAAATACGTAATCGCACCAGGGCGCCATGAATGCAACCAGAGCGGTGTAGATTATTATAGGCTTGCTCATCGGTATGATCATGGTGAGGAAGACTCTCGCACGTGATGCACCGTCTATCATGGCAGCTTCATCGAGCGCTTTGGGTATCGTATCGAAGTAACCCTTGCACACATAGTATCCCATACCCGAGCTGGCTACCGATACCAGGATCAGTCCGGGCACGGCGCCGGCCTGAGTCAGGCCGAACTGCTTGAGCAGGAAGTACAGGCAGATCATCGTAAGGAATCCGGGGAACATGCCCAGGATCAGCCAGAATCTCATCAGGAATGTACGGCCCGCAAACCTCATCCTGGAGAGCGCATAGCTTACACACAATATGATAATGGTCTGCAGCATCGATACGAATACCGCTATGATGATCGTATTCTTATACCATACAAGGAAGTTCGTCTCACCCGACAGGATGAATCTGTAGTTATCCAGAGAGAACGTCTTGGGTACAAGATAATCGACCATTCCGCCGTACTCAACCGCCGGATCGTATGATCTGAAGCTCTGAAGCACCAGTCCGAAGAAA
Source organism: uncultured Lachnospiraceae bacterium (assembly GCA_905234595.1). GTDB lineage: Bacteria > Bacillota > Clostridia > Lachnospirales > Lachnospiraceae > XBB2008. The sequence goes on from CAJOID010000001.1 coordinate 31,601, forward strand.
GGGAAGAGCCACACAATGCTTATGATGATCAGTACAAGATATGAGATCGCATTTCCTATCATTCGTTTTGTTTTCATTATTGGAAGCCCTCCTCATCTTTGACTGACGGAAGCATGTTATATACGACAAGCGAAGTCACAGCCGTCACTATGAATACCATGATACCGATGACGGCAGCCATGCGGTAGTTGGTATTGTTGACAGTCATCTTATACAGCCATGTGATCAGCAGGTCTGTGGAACCGGCATTCTCCACGAGCGACATGGACTGGGGTTTACCCTGCGTCAGCAGATATATGACGTTGAAGTTATTTAAGTTACCCGTAAACTGGGTCAGCAGGAACGGGCCGGTAACAAAGAGCATATACGGAAGCGTGATGGACTTGAACATCTGCCATCCGTTCGCTCCGTCTATACGGGCGCTTTCATACAGGTCCTCTGGTATGTTCATCAAAAGACCGGTCGCTATAAGCATCAGATACGGGATGCCGATCCAGATGTTCACAACTATGATGGTAACCCTGGCGAGCATCGGATTCGTCCAGAAAGGTATGGGTGAGTTGATCCACCCCCATTTGAGCAGATATCCGTTGATAAGTCCGTCATTTGCAAACATCTTCATGACATACAGAAGAGATACAAACTGAGGCACCGCTATGGTAATGACCAGGATGGTCCTCCAGAGTTTCTTGAACTTTATCCCCTTTTTATTGATAAGGATCGCCACTGCCATACCGAGGAAATAGTCTATAAATGTGGCGAACAGCGCCCATACGAGAGTCCAGGCAAGCACCTTGAAGAATGTCACACCGAATCCGGAAGATCCGAAAGAGACCAGATTCTTGAAGTTCTCGAAGCCTACCCAGGTAAACAGGTTGGTCGGTGCCTGATGGTTCTTGTCATAATTGGTGAACGCCACACAGACCATGAAGGCGATGGGAAGAACAGTAAATACGAATACACCGAGAACGGGAAGCGCAAGCAGTGTCTTGTCAAAATTGGAATCAAGAAGTGATGCAACGACCTTTTTGTTGGACGGAAGTTTCTTGCCTGCCCGGATCAGTTCTTCTTCCCTGCGGTTCTCGAGTATGTTCATATACCAGACAACCACGAAGAAAAAAATAATAAACAGGGTCAGCAAGCCGAACAGAAGGATCAGGAAACTGTTGTCACCGTACACTGTCTTACGGCTGATCTTCTGTGTCTCAACGGTACCCAGAGTGGTTATCTTAGCCACATACTTATGTCCGAATGTTACCAGATACCATATAAAACCTGCTTCCATGAGCAGATAAGCTATGCCTTTGACGATCTGCCCGCGAAGCAGCTGTCCGAAACCAAGGATAAGATAAGAAACCCTGGTCTTCCAGTCTCCTGTCACGAACGTGCTTCCTACGGTCGCAAACACATTCGTCACGGGAAACCCTGCCGTTTTCCTGTCTTTGCCTTTACCCATAAGTAACCTCCTTAACCCCTTGACCAAAATGAGGTCCGGTAATCGTATACCGGACCTCATCCAATCTTTCAATCCGTAATCATATTCTAATACGGATGTAATTCAGAATCAATTTACTGTGCATAAGAGATGCAGGTATCCTGGAAGTCCTGAAGTGCTTTCATCAGATCATCATCGCTGGATGAAGATGTAAGCTCACCGCTTATGATGCTGTCGCCGAGTGATGTTGCAAGTCCCCAGTAATCGCCGGGATACTGTCCCTGAGGAATGGTGTATGCGAGCTGCTCAGCAAGTGCCGAAAGAGCTACGTCAGACTTAACAGCTTCAGACTGCTGTGCGTTGATGTTGGAAGGACCCCAGCCTACTTCGTTGTATCTTGCAAGCTGAACTTCCTCACCTGCAAGGTAAGCTGCTACTGCATCGCAGACCATCAGCTTATTCTCATCTTCCTGAGGCTTAACACCGAGAAGCTTGAATCCGCCGAAACCGCTCATCTGATAAGACTTGCCGTCTGCACCCTGGAAAGTAGGAAGCTTAGCGCATGCATAGTTGTCGCCGAAGAGATCCTGAGCTGCACCTGAATCCCATGTACCGTCTACGATAGCTGCAACGTTGGTAGCTTCGCCGATGGCGGAACCGTTCTGGAATGCCTTGGACTCTTTGAGTTCGATCATCTTCTTCAGTGCTACGAGACCATTGTCGGATGCATAGGTCACATTAGCCTTGGTGAAGTTACCCTGATCGTCTGTATCATAGGTAAGGTCACAGCCTGTAGCGAAGAAGAATGCTGTCTGATACCATCCGGAGTTGATCTCCATGTAAAGGCTCTTGCCTGCTGCCTCGCAGTCAGCCATGATACCTTCAAGAGTGGAAGGATCGGTAACCACACTCTTGTCATAATATAAGAAGTATCCGTTATCGGAAGTAAGAGGATAAGCGTAAAGTGTGCTTCCTACTGTAGCTGCTGCAACTGATCCGGCATCATTCTGTGAAGTAACCAGATCTATGTTCTCGGGAGCAACCTCCTCAAGAGCGCCTGCGGTAACCAGTCTCGCGATCTGATCCTGTGCAAATGCATAGATGTCTGCACCTGCCTCAACGTCTGTGATCATGTTGCCGGCTGCATCACCCTCACCTACTGCCTCTACTGTAAAGGTGTAGCCTGAGAACTCTGAATGATCGCCTACGAACTTGTCGATCTGAGCCTTGGTGAAGTCTACTACGTTATCTGCAACCCAGACCTTGATCTCGCCTGTGCCGTAATCGATGTCAGCGGTATCTGCTGCTTCTGTGGTTTCTTCTGCAGTATCTGCTGCAGGTGCTGCTTCTGTGGTCTCTGCTGCGGTATCTGCTGCAGGTGCTTCTGCGGGAGCTTCAGCTGCGCCGCCGCAAGCGGTCAGAGACATTGTCATTGCTGCTGTAGCGATGAGTGCTACCAACTTTTTCATTTTCATGTTCTCTCCTCCTGAATAAAGTAAGGTGTAATAACTACGGTTGATTTGCGCAACCGATTGTCTACATTGGTTAGTGTAACGCGTGTGCAATTGTGTGTCAACACTTTTTTCGTTCCGGACGGAGGCCGTCACACCTCGAAGCTCGTAAAACGCTTATACATATCCTTGTACCGGAAACGTATCATTTCATTGTGTTTCAGGACATCTTTTTCAGATCCGGAGTACTGGCAGCGTATGCAGTAATACTCCTTTTTGTCCTTGTCATAGAACATGTCTATGTCCAGATCGCGCAGGAAGCACGACGGACATCTGTAATTCAGTTTGCCTTTTCCAGCCTGAGCCATGTCGACACTACCTCCTTCTCCCTGATATCAGTGGTATATCCAAGTGTAAACATCGGTGAGAAGGCATATCCTTCTCTGATGTATCCGGTTGCGCTGCTGTCCCCACAACCCATGGATACGCGGGTTTCGATCGGAGGAAGCACGCATGATACGCTGTCTGCTCCCTGCATCTCGTCCTCCCTGCACTTATATGCATACTTTATATCCCTGTGTCCTTCGGGGCCGTCTATGCTCAGCGTCAGGGACGTCATATCTTCGGGATATTCGGTGGTCCCGTAGCAGGCAACCATGTATTCGTTGAGAGTGACCTGAGCAGACGTATCACTCATGGAGAGTACCTCTCTCTCATATGCGATCTCACCGGTATCTTCGGTGAATATGACTCTGGTCTGCAGCGTCAGTGTCAGGTCGCTGAACTCGATATCCACGGGTTTAAGCGTGAGTATGCGTTTCTTCTTCCCATCTTCGATAACCTGTTCGGAGAACTGCGCGGAAGTCCTGCACAGAGCGAGATCCACTTCCTCTCCGTCGTGGATAAGCTTCGCCGATCTGATCGTCCCCTCTCCGGCGTAATGCGTGAAGTATCCGGCCCTGTATTTCTCCTGGATCAGGAACGGATAGGATGCATCCTGTACATGCGGAGTATCTATGCCGACAGGCCATTCAAGCTTGGCGGCATAAGGTCTTAAATCCACCAGTGCCCCGCCCTGATACATGTTGATGCAGGCTCTCATATAAGGGTCGCAGTACCAGAACAGCTGCTTGTCCGAGCCGTAGAGTATGTCGCGCCACAGCGCACATTCGGGCTCGGTGTAGGTCTTTTTCTCACGGAAATGATCGGCAAACTCAGCCATCGTCATGTCCTCGAGCTTATTCTCCTTCTTGAGCTTGCCGTAGTATTCCATGCCGTCCTCATAGGATTTCTTCAGCAGTTCATACGGGCACTCCCAGCGTCCCATCTTGTTAAGCCATCCGGGACCTACGAACATCATGTTATAGGCGTAGCCGTTGTTATATTTCTGCAGATCACGGTACTGGTCGATCAGATTATACAGATAAGGGTACTCCCAGGTCTTGGTATCATATATCATCCCGCGCAGCACGTTCTGCGGATGAGTACCGAAGTTTGAACCGTTACCGTCATAGCAGGCGATCAGGTCTCTGGACAGGTGGGGGATAGCCACTATACCCGAATCTTCAGCCTCGTTTGCGGCAGGTGCATGAGTATTCTGCTTAGACGGGATCCAGGGATTCCAGGGGCCTCCGTCCATCAGCGTGTACCAGGAGTTATTGCAGGTATGATAGGCCTTCGGGCCTTCTTCCCAGCATGTGGCCACGGCACACTTGACCGAAGGGTATTTCTCCTTGATGTAATTGATCAGGTCGGCATCCATATAATAGGAACCGGTGGATTCGGGATAAAAACCGAAGATATCATGGAACTTGCCGAAGACATCATCCACGATAGACTTCTTGTCTTCCATGGAAAACATCCATATGCAGAAGTCCTTGGTCTTATACTTCTCGCGGAATTCCTTACACGGAAGTCCCAGCAGGGTGAGTGCTATCTCATCGCCGTACTTCTCATGATCGGCCTTTGCGATGGCTATAGCTTCGTCATTGAAAAGGCTCGCATAAGTCATCTGAATCGTGGTCTTTAAGCCGTTCTTATGAGCGGTCTCCTGCTGGAATTTGAAGATATCCAGGCTCTCGGTAAGCAGCGCCTTGCGGCCGATGTCCTCGGATTTGCCGTGTCCGGTGACCTTTTCGGCATATTCGGGGACCATCTCGGGGCGATGGATGATGTTAACTATGAATTTGTCCATTTTTCCTCCTGTAAAAAAATTGCAATTATATGTCACATCGCAGATATAGTTTGGTTTCAGGGGCGCTCCCGCTCATACTCCGACGTAGCGGGTACTACGCACAACCTTCTTACATGATTTGTGTGCTCTCTTTCATCAATACTTCGTAGTTCATCAGGGTTACGGGTTTCACGGGGCGGCCGTCTATGAGGTCGAACAGACGCTCACAGGCCGTCATGCCCAGCTTCGCCACGTCGAACTTCAGTGAAGTGACCGACGGTTTATTATGGTCAAGTATGGATGTGTTGAAAAATGACGCAACCTTGATGTCTTCGGGAATGCTTAAGTTCATCTTGACGAGGTTCGTAAGTATGGAATTGCATATGGAATCATCCATACCTATGATGCAGTCCACACGCTTCTCGAGCAGATCGTGCACGGTCTTCTCTATCATGTACATACCGTTCACATTCATATGGATCAGGCTCTCATCGGGTGTAAGTCCCGCACGGGCATATCCGTCGAGAAATCCGTTCAGGCGGTTGTTGTTGACTACGTAAGTGGAATCACCGCCGACGAGGGCGAGTTTCTTAAGTCCCTTTAACAGCAGCAGACCGGTGAGATCGGTACATCCCGCGCGGTCATTGTTATCGACCTGGACAACACCGTCAACATCGGTTGAGCCGATCGTCACGAAGGGAAGCTTCCGCTCCTGCAGGTAAGCGATCGCCTTATCATTTGTATATGTACGTCCGAGAAGCAGGCCGTCTACCTTGCTGTTTTCGACCAGGCGCTTAAGTCCGGTGATATCGGTTGCGCTGACCATGGATATGAACACATCGTAGTCCATACGGGTGGCCATGCTCGTGACACCCCACAGACATGTCTGGAAAAAGGGCATGTCCACGATATCCGCTTCATTCGGCATCACAAAACCGATATTCATGGTCCTGGAAGTGGCCAGACTCTGCGCAATTGCGCTGGGCTTATAGTTCACATCATTGGCGTAGGCCATGACGCGCTGTCTGGTGGAATCGGATATCCTCCCCTTCCCGGACAATGCTCTGGATACGGTGGTCTTTGAAATATTCAGTTCCCTGGCGATATCATCTATGGTCATATGAAACGGTCCCCGCATGTTGTGTATGTATCATGCGCCCGAATTCAGGCAAAATGCGCAATCGGTTGCTTTTATAAAAGAGAATAACACCGGCATTGCCACGCGTCAAGAACAAAAAAACTGCGTCCGGTCAAACCGAACGCAGTCCATAAAGACATTTTATATGTTCATGAATATCAGATCATCTCAGATCAATACTCTCCGGGCTTCTCCTCGCCGTTCATAACTCTCAGACCGCCCTGAGCAAGAGCAAGCAGCTCATCCTCTCCGGGATATACGGTGAAGGGTGCGATCCATTCGCAGTTGTCCTTCAGTGCCTGAACCACTACCTTGTCATAAGCGATACCGCCGGTCACGATGATCTGGTCAACTTTGCCCTGCAGTACACATGCCATGGAGCCGATGTCCTTGCTCATCTGCATGATGAATGCATCTCTGGCAAGCTTGGCATCAGCATTGCCCTCGTCAACCATCTTATCTACATCACGCATATCATTGGAACCTACATATGCGTTGAATCCGCCGTTGCCGACAAGTTTCTTATATACTTCCTTCTCGGTATACTTACCGGAGAAGCACATCTTGACAAGGCTTCCGACGGGTACCGCACCTGCTCTCTCGGGCGAGAATGCTCCGTCTCCGTCAAGTGCGTTATTGATATCAACCACGCGTCCGTGCTTATGAGGACCTACGGATACTCCGCCGCCCATATGTACGACGATGAGGTTCAGGTCTTCGTATTTTTTACCTACCTCTGCAGCATATCTTCTGGCCACAGCCTTCTGATTGAGTGCGTGGAATATGGATACGCGGGGAAGCTCCGGTACACCGGAGAGCCTGGAAGCGGGCTCCAGCTCGTCTACCACCACGGGATCCACAATGTATGAAGGTACTCCGATCGAATCACCGATCTCACGTGCGAGTATTCCGCCGAGGTTGGATGCGTGCTGTCCGCTCACACCTACCTTCAGATCCTCGAGCAGCTTATCGGTCACGGGATATGTACCGCCAGGTATGGGTTTGAGCATGCCGCCACGGCCCACGACCACGTTGAAGCTTTTTAAATCTATTCCCTTCGACTCCAGGAACTTCACGATGATGTCCTTACGGAAGTCCTTCTGATCAACGATGGTCTCAAACTGTGCGATCTCCTCGGTGGAGTGACGCAGTGTCTCGTCGAAAACAAGAGTCTCATCATCGAATACACCGATCTTGGTGGATGTCGAACCGGGATTGATTATCAATGAACGAATTGCCATTTTATCTCCTTTCTGTCCTGCCTGTCGCCTGACGTGCGACGGATCACTTCATGCTCTCGGCAACTACTGCTGCCAGTGCGATGGAATTAACCTTGGTCTCGCAGTTATCCGATCTGGATGTCAGGATCACGGGAGCCTTGGTACCTGTAAGGATGTTACCGTTCTTCATGTCAGCCATGTGTACGATAGCCTTGTATACGAGGTTACCTGCATGTATATCAGGGAAAAGGAGGATGTCTGCATCGCCTGCTACCTTACGCCCCAGAGCGCCCTTTTCCTCAGCTGCTTCCTTATACAGTGCGATATCCAAGGACAGAGGACCGTCCACGATACATCCTGTGATCTCGCCTTCCTCATTCAGTCTGGTGAGCTCTGCAGCTTCAACCGTGGTAGGCATTTTCTCATTAACGACCTCAACAGCCGCAAGAGGAGCAACCTTAGGCATCTCCACGCCGCAGGCCTTCGCAATATCCACGGTATACTTGATGATCCACTTCTTATCCTCGAGTGTCGGGTAAGGCATGAATGCAACGTCTGTCAGGAACAGCAGTCTGTCGATACCCTTGATCTCGAATACGCATACGTGAGAAAGGGGAGAACCGGTACGGAGACCGACTTCCTTATCAAGCACGCTCTTAAGGAACGTCTTGGTATCAAGAAGTCCCTTCATATACATATCGGCTTTTCCGTCGTGGACGAGTGATACTGCCTTAAGTGATGCAGCTACGGTATCCTTCTCATCTATGATCTCGTACTCGTCCATATTCATGCCCAGCTCGGCACCTATGGCACGTATCTGATCCTCATCACCTACCAGTATGGAATCGGCGATATTACGCTCCTTGGCAGCCTTCACTGCCTCCAGTACGGCCTTGTCCTGTGCGCATGCTACGGACAGCTTCTTTTTGCTGCATTTCTCTACGCGGGAAAGCAGGTCTTCAAAACTCTTGCTCATGTCATCCTCCTGAAAAATAATAATAAAACCGAACTATTTGATTATACTGCTAAAGGAAGGGGGGTTCAAGTGAGGGGAGAGGACATGGCCTGCTCTGTGAGCATAGCACGGAGCTCCGCGATCTGCTTGCTGAGCTCAGCATTCTGCGACTTAAGTTCAGCGATTTCTTTATCACGCTCGGCAATCTGCCTTTCATTCTTCGCGATCTGTTTTTCATTCTCCGCGATCTGTTTTTCATTCTCCGCGATCTGCCTGTCCTGCTCAGCCAGCCGTTCTCTGCGATGCCTGTCACCATCGATTTCTTCCTGACTCTTTTTACAGAGTTCCAACACCCAGGGTTCGGTAACACTGCTGTACATTGACTCCGCTGCGGATTCGATATAAGGATCTGTCTGTGCTAACATTTTAACCTCCTCCCATGTGGTAGATTTGAAGAGGGCTGCCCATTTGTCTATCCCATAGGCTTTATCCTCTTCGGTTGCCATATCTATGTGGTTCAATTCTACAACCGCCAAAGTCAGCTTGTCACTATACACATTGCCAGTTTTGAGGTCTGACATACGATATGTGGAATAGAACGAAGTCTGTCCGTTGAAAAGTGTATAATCGAGGAATCCGACATGATATACAGGCTTAACCTGTGAATAATCATCTCCGTGGTGCAGGTTCGTATACTCACGGCACAGATAATACAGAGAACGCGGAATCCAGTTATAAAAATTATGTACCTGCATCTCAAGATCCATGATCGATCCGTCATTATATGATACGAGTATGTCAAGGACTGTATTCTTTTCCTGCGGCTGATGTCCATAGATGAGCGGATTTTGGATGACTATATTCCTTATGGAAGACGGATCCAGATGCAGCAGTGAAGCGATGAGACCGGTCAGTGCTTTGTGGTTGTTCTGAAAAACGATGTGGAATAGTGCATCGTTCGTCATGTTGTAGGCGACCGGGCCGGAAGCCTGTGACAATGGTACAGGTTGTAGATCGGGATACATGTGATAACCTCCTTGCACGATGCGGTAATCCATACACGGATCACCGGAAAACAGGCATAAACATGCCATCACAGTTACATATCGGTGTTATTGGATTACAGAGGTTAATACCTCCGGAGGAAGAGAAACTTCCTCGTCGCACTCGTGGAAGCAAGTGCTATATGAATGTAGCATAAATAAACGGTTAATTCAAGTTTGAGTACCAAAGAGATAGTTTAAATAATTATCGTGGAAATCCACGCTTATTCTACCCACGATATCCGCGAAGCATTTCGCGCCGAAATCTTCAAATTTCACCCAATAGTTGTCGAGATTGTTGTTGCCGTTGTTGTGGCGGATGTATGCATCGAAATCGAATCTCTCCATTCCGATATTACGGAGATGCTCCCTGTAGAACATGCATCCCTCTTTCATCGTACGGCGTTCGAAGAACTCATTCAGGTTCCCATATGTGATGCCGTATAAAGCCAGCTCGGGAGGAAACAGCCTGCCCTCGTTCATGTCAATGGCTTTGATGAGCCGCCTGTCCCTGACTTCAAAATCAAGAAGCGGTGTATCCAGATAGTACAGTATGCCTTTCAGGTTATTGATCAGTCTCACTTCTGCCATATCTCGAGGATCCTCCTCTCGTATTCGAGTGCGTATGGTGTATGCAGGATATCCGGATAGACCACCTTATCTATCCCCGGGTACATAGCTTTCAGATCAAACTCTTCATCCAGCATGCGTAACATATCAAACGGATCTTCTCCGTAGGGCGAAACATATACATTTCTCATCGCCTCGTCAAATGACTCATATCTGTCCCTGTAGGGATCGTTCTCAAACAGGCCCATTCCATTATCGAACACGGGAGGGATCTCATATGCGCCCGATCCGGTATTGAAAAACAGTCCGAAATTCCTCGTATGCCTGTCAATATTACCTACCATGCAATCCAATACTGCCAGGCCGGTCATGTACTTAAGTGTCTCATCATATGGGAGTGCCCCCGCCTCAGACAGCTGCATTGCACACCACTTAAGCTTATCCAGTGCCCCAAGAGATATGAAATCATCATCTCTCGATGTCAACCCGTGCCGCTCTATCAGCCTCTCGAACGAAATAAACGTATATCCGTCCAATTCAAAATTACGCGAATATACACCATCATATGAGCGGCCCTCATAGACAAACTGACATGGTTTCTGTTCTATACAGGGTATCGACAACTGTCTGCATATATCCGTAGCGATCACTTCCACCGCCCAGTCACGCAGCGCTACTCCGGAAATGACCGCCTGTGACTTGATGAACAACCGCCGGTCATGTGTCAATGCCTTCATCTGATACCCGTCTGTATCCGTCCTGTGTATGACACGGTCTTTTCTGGAAAAAGTAAATACCGGAATCGCATCAAATATACCGGCATCTCCATCTCTATCCTCAAAAAGATATTGGGCCGGTGATTCTATTCCCCGGTTTCTCAGATACCTGTCATCCAGATACTCCTGCAGGTCCTCCCGATCCGGGGATGTATTATATCCGAAAGCCAGTTTCGACAGCTGCGAAACATAATTTATCACCCTGACATGCTGCTTCCGGCAATCATAGAAAACAGAACTGCACAATTCACCGTCAACGACATGATCTATCCTCACCTCGACCGGCATCTGCGCAGCCTTAAGCCTCTTATCCAGTGCCTGTCTGGACACACCATACTCAGCGGCGATCGAAGCCACGCTCTCGCCTGCTGCCCGCCTCTCGCGTGCCGACTCTATCTGTTCATCGCTGATCTTAGGTTTTCTGCCTGAGCCTCTGTCATTGGGCATAAATAATCCCTCATAATCAGATCAGGATGTTTATACATCCGGTTAATCTGATTATGGGAGATTAAAGAATCTCTGTCAACTAATTAATTTGTTTACAATATCGCCGGAATAATCAGGTTCTTGTATGCTGCCGTTTTCTTTTACAGTTCTATAGTTTATAATTTGGCCTATGAGAATATTATTGATTGGCCCTACCACAGGATTACTGTATAAAGAACAGAAGAAAATATCAGAAATGTTGACAGATGCCTGCCATACATGCACCGGCATCTATCGTGCCCCCGGTGATACGCGCAATATCATGAAAGAGATACGGGAATTTGAGCCTGAGCTTATGATCACCGAAGACCTTGAAGGCTTTGAGATGTGCACGCTCACGGATGCGGTGTCCTATAATCTGATCCATTGCAGGCAGCTGCATCTTCTTTCGTCTGATCCACTGTCCAATGAACGATACCTGAGTAAACAGCTCAGTCTGCTCATGACATTCGTGTGTCCGAATCCGGATCGTGCCGCTTTACTTATGGATAAATACCCGGATATTCCCGAGATCACAACTTTGGAAAACGTGCCGGAAGATATACCGGATGAGATAAAAAATATCCTTTCATTTATATCTGACACGAACTTTAAGAAAGCCTGATATGAACATATTATTCTACGATATGGGAAGCTACCTGTATGACGACATACTCGATGCACTGAAAGCGATGGGACATACGGTACGCACAGCCTATTATCATTTCGAGAACCGATATGAGGACGATTTCTTTGTCGAGAGGTTCACACGCAAGCTGCACGAGAAGCCCTGCGACATCATATTCAGCGTGAACTTCTTTCCTCTCGTGGCCGTGATCGCGCATGACCATGGCATCCCGTATGTATCATGGAGCTGCGATTCCCCACTTGCCGAGGGGCTCGAAGATTATTTCGATCATGACACTAACCGTATATGGCTCTTTGACCGTGCAGAGGTAGATTCTTATCGCAAAAAGGGACACAGCCGTATCTTCTACAGTCCGCTGGCCGTCAATACAGCCCGTGTGAAAAAGGTGATCAGGGACGGTGCAAAATCCGGAGCACTTAACAGATACAAGGCTGACATAAGTTTCGTCGGTTCGCTCTATAACGCATCACTCGAGGGACTCATCGCCCCGCTCGATGATTATCTGAAGGGATATATAGAAGGCATCATGAACACGCAGATGGAATTCTACGGAACTGATCTGCTGTCCATGACCATAACGGATGAGATACTTAACCGGATCAACACACAGTATGCGGCGCTCGGAAATGCGGAAGCCGTCTCAATCAACCGCAAAGGACTCGCTTTCGCCATTCAGAAACAGATCACATACGCAGAGCGCGTCACTCTGATCGACACGCTGGGCAGTATGTGCGATATGCGATTCTATTCTACGAAGGAGTATCCGTTCGAGAACAACGTCAGATTTATGGGGCCGGTGAAATACCATGATCAGATGCCGCTCGTGTTCGCGGCCAGCCGCTTAAGCCTGTGTCCGACGCTCAGAAGCATCATCTCGGGCATCCCGCTCAGGAGCCTCGATATACTCGCATGCGGCGGCGTACTGCTCTCCAACTGGCAGCCCGAGCTCGCTGAATACTTCACGGACGGTGAGGATCTCATCATGTACTCAAGTCTCGAGGACGCTGTAGCGAAGGCTCAGTGGTACCTGGAAAATGAAGATGCGCGCGCCCGGATCGCGGGACACGCGCAACCTGTACTCGAATCGGAATTCAACTATGCCGCAAAACTGTCCGGGATACTGTCGGAATTCGACTAGATCCCTATTGTCTTTATATTCTTCGCAAACCCGGCGAACTGTTCACGGCCCAGAGGATTGAACAGACTCTGCAGCATAAGCGTATACATCTCCGGCAACACTCCCTGCTTCACATAACTGTTTTCCCATATATCCGGGATATGAGTCTGAGTATAAGTACACAGCAGCTGATACAGATTATACGGCGGCTCCTCAAACCTGAGTGCTATGATCTTCCAAAAAGCAAGTGCACAGCTGTATACAAACTCCAGCTTGATCTCATCTCCGTATGTTTCCATCAAGCCGCGACTAATATATTCATTCCACAACTGCTCCTGGACCGTCAGCATATCGGTATGATAACCTGCTCCGGCCGACAGAAGCGTTGACTCTCTGTTTACGAAATAGTGATAAAGCTTATCTTCTGTAAGGCACACACAGCATGCGCAGATGTTCATCAATCCGCCCCAGTATATATCCTCATACGCAAGTCCTTCCGGGAAAAAGATACTGTTCGATATCAGGAAATCTCTCCGGATGAGTTTGGAATATACCGCATAGGTCAGGACCTGCTCTCGCACGAACCTTTTATGATCCCCTGTGGACTCCGCGGTTACGATGTGCACTCCCGGCCCGCCCCCCGCAGACTCAACGCAGCCGGCCCCGGTCCCGTCGGGACTGTCACCGTTTTTTGCTGCTGTGCGTTCAAAAAGCTTAAGCTCCTCCGAGAAATCACGATCATAACCGCACTGGATCACATCGAAAAGCTTATCTCCCGATCCTATGCAGGCATACATACGCTCAAGAAAATCCGGCTCAACCCAGTCATCGGAATCAACATAAGCTATCCACTCACCCTTTGCTTCACCTAAAGCCACGTTACGGGCTCTGCCCTGCCGGCCGTTTTCATCCTGTGCAATGACGCGTATCAAGCCGGGATATTTCTCCTCATAGATGCGCAGGTGACGGAGCGTATCATCCGTCGACTTATCATCCACGCATATGATCTCCATCGAACCTGAGGGAAAGGTCTGTGCGAGCACGGAATCCAGGCACCTGTTTATATATCTCTCCACGTTGTAGCATGGGATTATCACACTGACCGCAACTCCGGCACCGGGCATCCGCAGGCTCTTATCCATGGTATCTATCCTCCATCTACAGACCTCCCTTCCTGAGAATCTCGATCAGCCGTGAGAAAACGTCCCGTGATACATACCTGTGGACCATGCCGAAAAGCAGCCTGTGCATCTCCGGTATCCCGGGATCTGAGGCAAAACGCCCACACATATCCGCAGGCACCTTCGAGCGCGTCAGTTCCTGCAGCAGACGAAAATATGAATATGACGGTTCGTCATATCTGAGCGCCAGGATCTTCAGCATGCCCAGGTAACCGTCATAGAGGTATTCATACTGTATCTCCGGGAGATAGTTTTCGCCGAATCCGCGCCCGATAAGCTGAGCCCACATGATCTCCTGAGTCGAGATATGATCTATATGGTATGCTTCGTTTTTCTTAAGGACTATCGAATTCGGATTCACATAGTAGTGATACATCGCACGGTCTATGAGAGCCGCACTCTCTACATACATATTGACGAGGTTGCCCCATACGATATCCTCATATGCGAGATGCTCAGGAAAAAAGAGTTCGTTTTCCATCAGGAAATCGCGTCTGATGAGACGGCCCCATGCATACAGTTTGAGCGGCTGATTCATAAAAAAACTGCGGCGCGCGGAAGTGCCGGTGATCGTATAGGGAATCACTTTTTCTCCGGTGACGCTACCGTCGGAAGCCGCCTCCGGTTCCGGGCCGCCCTGTCCGTCGAAGTATGTCAGCGAATCGGAACTGTCTCGTTCCTCCCTGCACGCCACCAGCTGATAACGACCGTTCACAGCGACCGCGTGCAGAGCAGTCAGATAATCCCTCTCGATCCAGTCATCGGAATCTATAAAAGCGATCCACTCGCCGTCGGCATATGAGAGACCTATATTGCGGGCCTTGCCCAGATGACCGTTCTCCTCACAGTCGATCACCATTATGGTATCCGGGAATATCTCTTCCCAGGTTTTGAGCTTATCCAATGTTCCATCAGTCGAAGCATCATTGATGCACAATATCTCCATATCGCTCATCGAAAAGGTCTGTTCCGTGACCGACTGTAAACATCTGTCTATGTACTTTTCCACGTTATAGCACGGGATTATTACACTGATTTTTTTCATTCTTTATTCAGTCAGTCCTGCATCCGTCTATGGCTTCGCGAACTGCCGCAGAGAATCTGCATGCGCAGTCATCATACACCTCATTAGTGTGCGTGATCTCCTCCTCGGTTGCCATCCTCTGCCTGCCCGCTTCCTTGCGCACATAGCCTAAGCGGCGCTCACGGTACTCCTGCTCCGACTTCGTATAGTAGTGATTGACTCTGAGGATATCGCATTTCGAATCATAGAAGAAAGCCGTCGGTATGAGCGATCCGTGCTCGCTGATACACCAGTAGCCCTCCTCATATATCGCGAAATGGGGATTGATGATCGTCTTCACGCACTCCGGCTTCACTATGCTTTTTATATGGCAGTTGATCATCAGGTCGTCGGGCCCTCGATACCTGTATTCGTCTATCACGAGACCTTCCACAGGTGCCTCATGATCCGATGTGCCGTAGACTCTCCAGTTGATGCCGATACCTCCTGCGGCACATGATCCGGGAAACTTAAAAGGCGTCTCCTCATATGCTCTGAATATATCCTCTATGGCATCGATCGCTCTGTCATGCTTCACAGGGATCAGGAATTCATCCGCATCGATAAGTGTGAGATATTCGGCCGCATCACGGCTGCGCTTAACCGCATCATTGTAGCTCTGCATCTGGGCCGGATGGTGCTCACCGGTGACATTTGTAAGCTCTGCCAGCCCGCGCTCGATATAGGGCTGCCATATGCTTACGGAATCATCCGTACTGCCGTGATCATATACATAGAAATACTCCACGCCCATGAGAATATGGTATTCGATCCATTCCTTCAGATACCGTGCCTCGTTCTTCTGTATAAGAGCGGCGGCCAGGCGGTATCTATGTGTGCCGGACTTTCCGGCGGCACCGGTAACGGACTTTATGCCTGTAACGGTATCCGGCATCGAAGCCGTGTCATTGCCTGCCTCAGTTACTGCCCGCCCGGTCACTTTGTATATCAGTGCTTTCGGATCCTCATCATTGGCCTTCATCACATCGATATCAGCCCTCTCGATCTTAGCGGATACATACCGGTTATCGTATCCGGGAGCAGCTGCAGCCAGTCGTATATCACGAAGTTTTTTAAGTGCTCTGAGTGTGTCGATCGTGGGGCCGCTCTGTGCATCCTTGAGTGCCATCACCACACCGTATCCGTACATCTGAATGATCTCGCACTCTATGGCGTAACGAAGCGCTTCATAGTTATCGAGACTGTCACTCAGTCCGTGCAGGGCCTGCATGGCTCCGATGATATTCTCTATATAAGAGGCAGCGGTGTTTTTCTTTGATGCCGATCCTTCCGAAGCCGCATACCAGTACAGAGTCTCCTCCACCGCACCGACGGATCTCGCATGTGCGATCAGCGATACGAGCACCTCGGCATCCTCAAGTATGCATTTCTCACGGAAAATGATCCCACTGTTTTCCAGCAGTTCCCTGCGATACAGTCTGGACCACAGATATCCGCCGCTCACGATCAGATCGCACTTCTGTGCATCACTCAGCACACCGCGTGTATCTCTCCCGGTGTGCAGCATCGCTTTGTCCTGCGCCTCGTTGAAATAACCGCAATCCACGATATCGTGATCACCGAAACGCATCTCGGTGATCAGTTTCTCATAGAAGCCCGACTGAAGGTAATCATCGCTGTCTACGAAGCCGATGAATTCACCGCGTGCATACTGCAAGGCTATGTTGCGCGCACCTCCCGGGCCTGCATTCTCATCATTGCATATGACCATGATGCGGTCGGGATCGGACTGCTCGAGACGCATCAGCACATCCCTGGACGAATCGACGGATGCATCATCCACCAGGATGATCTCGAGATCGCGGTATGTCTGATTGAGCAGACTGGCCACGCATCTCTCCACGGTACGCCCGGCATTATAGACCGGTACTATCACGCTTATCAAACCGTTTATATATTCACTCATAACATTTCATCCTGTATCTGCCGTCCATGACGATCTCTGCAACCGGAGTCTTATCGGACAGGCCTGCTGCCGCTCCGTCATACACGGGACTGTACCTGTCTGCTGTCATGCTGCCATCCGCCGTCATACCGCCCTCCGCATCATCCATCCGGCCACCGTCCGTAAGTATCTCTATCCTCAGCGGATGCAGGATGATGTCATCCAGCATGCCTCTCGATATCCTTTCGTTTCTCTCATAATATCCGTCAACATCTATGATGAGTTCGGGGTTGATCTCCCGTATGGCACGAACGAGTTCGGCCTCCGATGAACAGGGGATCCTGATCGCATCCGGCCCTCCGGAACTGCCGTCACCGGTTCCTCCACTTAACATATATCCGTAATAAGTCTCGAAACCATGTCCGGTCTGAGCTGCATACTCATTACGTCGGTTGATCTTATATAATACGGAATCCGAGGCAAGGCGCTCTGCCCCTTTTCCGGATATCCTCTGATTCATCATCAGCTGCATATCATACACGGCGGGAGGTGCCGGAGGGATCCTGTCAAAAGCCTCCCTGATCACGTCTATATGCCTGTAACCAACGTCACATACATAATCGACCGTGAAATAATCTACCAGTTCATCAGCCTGCTCCCAGTACAACCACAGTCCCTCCATCAGAAACTGCATGGCCGGATGATGCTTACGAGCTGTCAGCAGAGACAATGTCCACCTGCCGCGCTGGATATCCATTCCCCACAGCGGCGGATCGAAACGGAGCGTATACAGATCACTGTCAAGAAGCGAAGATGAGACCGGTCCGGACACAAAGTAAGTAGCATCTATCCACATGCCGCCGTATCTGTACAGCAGCTCCGCTCTGAGTATATCCGACAGATGCGTCACCGAGATCAGGCCCCGTTCGAACTTTTCGCATATCGCGGGAGTCAGCGTCACATAATCTGAGTAATTATCCTGCGTGATCAGAACAGTCTGTGCATTATCCGGCAGATTTCTCTCTATGGATGACAGGCATGCACGGATCAGTTCCGGTGCCTGGTCCACTCCCTGCCACCAGCAGATCCATACAGGAATTTTGCCCCCAAAATCACCCTGATACGGATCGTCTTCCGCAAAGCAATCATCAAATCCGGCCTCACGACGCAGGCCGATATATTCAGCAAGAACCGCGTCGAAATACTTCTGTATGACTTCGATCCTCTGATATCCGGTATTCCATATCTCGGGATCGGTACGTGCCGTGCTCTCGCATTTGACACGCAGGTGCTTTTCGATGATATATGTTCTGAGCCGGGAAGCAAATTCGGGGGAATCCGCACTGAGGCCCGCACCCATGCCAACTGCTGCATCGCCGTGTCGGTCCGCACCTGTAACAGTCCTCAAGAATTTCCGCAGCTCACCGCACCGCATCACGAACGCCCCGGGCTCAAATCTCTCCCCTGCTTCAAACGGCAGGATGGCATCGTAATGCTCCATGATCCGACCGATATAGGGTCCTGTCAACGGCTGCTCATTTCTGACGAAAAAGCGTCCGCCCGTCAATGCGCCAAGACAATCGTCATCAGCTCTGTCCTCTGTCAGGCGGAGCAGCGCTTCTGCGGTCGGATCCTCATATACATACGAATAGATGGGGTCCGCGGTATACTCTTTTTTCTCACCGGTTCCAAATGAAATAATGCTGATCATAATATCACTGACATCGGAGCAGACGGTCACGCCGAAACGAACAGATCGCCCTCTTTGATCATCCCGTTAACATACTCGCCGAACATCCCACTCTCGACCACAGCCTGATACAGCTCGGCTGCAGAGACATTGCGGCGGTATTCCTTATTTCTGAAAAGCTCGGCCAGATCCGGGATCAGGGGATGGTAGCTCTCGAAGCTGGCGGCATCATAGTCGCGCGCAAGCCATCTGATGTCATCACGGGTCAGATCATGACTGTCGATAAACAGATTCGTCCTGCGCATGGATTTCCACTCCCTGAAAGCGTATGCGTCGGGATGTCTGACGGTGACCCAGGTTCCGTATGTCTCGAACTCGGAGAATCCGAGCTTCATGTTGTCTATGTCGATCGCATAGAAGATCTTTTCGTAGAAACGCTCTCCGGGCAGATCCATGGCCTCGATCTCTTCTGTCATCTCCCTCACCAGCCTTGCATCAAAAAGCATATGCTCCGAGATGAACGACTGGTCATAAACCTTCTCCATTCCGAAGAGGTTCATTATCGTCTTGAAATACCCGGGGTTATACTCACGCTTGGTATCGAAATAAGGCCTGCCCGAAGCGTCAAACATGGCGACACGGCGAAGGGGTATCGTATCGGAATCCCATGACATATAGTAGTCGCTTCCGCACACGTTTGCGTATGCAAGCTTCAGGAACTGCTGATAATACCACCCGGGACGCGAATTCTCTCCTATCAGATAACCATCGGCCCTGATCCGGTTCTCCATGGCGTTATACAGCGCTTTGAACGATATGATATCATTCTCGTTCACGAAAGTGACTCTGTCAGTCAACTCTGCCTCCGCCGCATCTGCCGTCACAGGTTCTTCGAGCTCAGCAGGGCCTATGAATACTATTCGACTGATCGGAAGCAGTTCGAAAAAGGACTTCAGATCCCTCTTCACCCTGCCATAATCCTTCGGAATAGTGGGAATGATCATTTCTATGGCTTTGTCATTCATATATATCTCCTATGCTCTGGCGTTATCATCCGTACCATGGAGGTTCGCCCGAACTGTGACGTTCGGCCGTTTCAGGACGGGTCGCCCGTCTCTATCGGACCATGTCCGCGATATAGTTCGGTGATATCGGCTCTGAGTGCAGACAGTTCCGTGCCGATAGCAGAAACAGGATCCGAAGCGGCAGCACCTTTGCCGGATCCACCCTGCGTGCCGGCTTTATGGATCAGCTCACGTACCCTCTCTATCCTGTGAACTGCAGTCGAATCCGTGCTGTAATCTGCTTTGACCATGTCAGTCAAGCTATCCAGCAACGAAGTCATGCCCCGCAGAAGCGCATGACACGATGCCTGATCTTCGGCTGTTTTGGTCCGTATCATCTCAGTGACCTGATCACACATATTGAGTATCTCGGTGCATTTAGCATCATGCTCCATATGCTTATCAGCGGTGGAATGTATATATGCGGAAAGCCTGTCATCGGGATGGGAAGACAGATGATCGAGCAGTATCTCCTGCTGCATACGGTATACAGGATATGGATGTGCCACCCCGCCCCCACGGTCTATACGCATATAATCACCGTATTCCGCACGGAGCACGGCATCATATTCCGCCGGAACCGGTATCTCCAGATTCTCAAAAGGCAGATAAACAGTCCGGTCATACCAGGATCTCTCGCGTTTATATGCCCTGTACGCGGTCCACCCCTTCATATATGAGACGTATGTTGAGCTCTCCGCATCGCATTCCGCATAATTCCGCCATATCATCCCGGCCAGTCTGTGTCCGAGCTCGTCATTCACAGGGAGCGCCACATCATATCGCGATCCGATACGCCTGAGCAGTTCACGGCATTCGGGCAGATCCCTGCCGCCACCGGCTACCATATCATAAGCCCTGCGAAGCTCCATCGCTCTGTCACATCTGTCCTGCTCCAGATCGGGATCATCATATATCCCGTCCAGAATGAAAATATCCACTCCGGCGGTATAAGGACATCCGCAGTATTCACTTAAATATGCGGGATCAAACTGTATCCTGCCGTTATTGACCACTCTGCCGAGAGGATCATCATATCCGGGTTCATTCGTAACATCGAACACTCGGTATGTCGCCGGAAGCTCAGCCGGCGCCACCTCGAGGAAACGCTCATAATCCTTACGGAACATGGCAATATCGGTATCATCGTCCCATGGGATGAATCCACGATGTCTCACCGCACCGATCAGAGTACCGAACTCCGCGAACCACTTGAGCCCATGCTTCACACACACACTGTCGATCGCACACATGACCTTCAGCTGGACGGCCCAGTACCTCTTGGTCATCCCTGCTATACGGAACCCTTCCCGTACTTCGGGATTATAGTATTCATCGGTTATCGGAGTGACTTTCATACTAGAAATTATACTATAAAAAGGGAGTCGCGTCAGCGACTCCCTTGTGTCTCTTGATGTAGGTTATCTTACTCGTATTAGCCGAGGAGTGAGAGAACACCCTGGTTAGCCTGGTTGGACTGTGCCAGCATCGACTGACCTGCCTGAGAAAGGATGTTGTTGTTAGAGTATCTAACCATCTCTGTTGCCATATCGGTATCACGGATCTGGCTCTCAGCTGCCTGTGTATTCTCTGCGATGTTATCAAGGTTCTTGATGGTGTGCTCAAGTCTGTTCTGGATAGCACCGAGTGCAGCTCTCTGTCTGTTCAGACTGGAGATAGCGGCCTTGATAGTGCTGATAGCTGCTGCAGCCTTGGTCTGGGTTGATACGCTGAATGTAGATGTGATGCCCAGTCCGGATGCTGTCATAGGCTTGATGCTGATGTCGATGTACTGTCCGCTCTCAGCACCTACCTGTAAGTGCTTACCTGTGAAAGAACCGTCTAACAGGTTCTGCTGGTTGAATGTAGTTGTTGATGCAACACGGTTGATCTCACTCTTCAGGGCCTGAACTTCCATGTTGATGTAGTCCTGATCCTCTGTGGTGTTGGTATCGTTAGCAGCCTTGGTTGCCAGTTCGTTCATTCTCTGCAGCATGTCGTGTACTTCATTCAGTGCACCTTCTGCTGTCTGTACGCAGGAGATACCGTCCTGTGCGTTGGCTGATGCCTGTGTAAGACCTCTGATCTGACGTCTCATCTTCTCGGATATTGCAAGGCCTGCTGCGTCATCGGCTGCACGGTTAACCTTATAACCGGAAGAAAGCTTCTCTGTAGTCTTGGCAAGTGAGTTAGTTGTAAGACCAAGCATTCTGTTTGAGTTCATTGCTGTAAGATTGTGCTGTACTACCATTTTTTATCCTCCTTGAAGGTGGCGCCTCCGTGCGACCGTGTCCTTATCTGAATCCAACGAATCCGCAATATAGTTTTTTGATCCGTTTGTATATTGCGAATCCGTTCGCCTTTTTTACTTCGTTACACCTTATATATCGGACGACCCTTCAATTACTTAACCCCTAATTTCAAAATTTTTATGTAACCCGAAATATCACTCAAATTCAGCAGGAAAAGGCACTCCCTGCTCCTCATATATCTTACGAAGTTTCCGCTCTTCCGCCGCAAAATTCGGGTATTCATGAGCAGGAGCAGCCTTGACGGGCGTCATATAGTTATCGCCGTATGAAACCCGCAGGACCGAATCATAACCCGATGGAACCGGGAGCATCATATTCTCAAAAGGCATATTCACCGTGGTCATGTATGCTGATTTAGGTTTCTTATTAGCCTTATTGGATGTATAAAACTCAACACATGCCACATAATCTGCGTCTTCATCCATATACATGGCAGATATCTGATCCGCATACATAAGTGCCTGAGGTTTGATCGGAATATCTCTGTCAAATTTCAATCCGATATTCTCCTCTATCAGATCCACCCTTTCACGCACCTCATCTTCGCAGTCATCATACTTCACACCGTTCCTGGAGGTTACGAAGCAGTCACATGCCAGAGACGCTATGGTATGGAATACATCTTCCTCCTCCGGATAATTCGGCACGTTGTCAAACGGACAGATGTCTATCCCCACTCCATATGGGCATCCATGATATCTGTCCAGAGAATCACGGTCGGTCCGGATCACGTCGGAATTAAATACATTCAAAGTCATGGAAAAGGGAGACTGATCACCTCTTGCGTTTCTCAGAAGCCATCCCTCAGGCAGCTCATACGGAGCATACTTAAGAAAAAGCTCGTAATCCGCTCTGAGCATACCCAGATCAATATCGTCATCCCACGGAATGAACCCCTCCTCTCTCACAGCGCCCAGAGTAGTGCCACTGTCAGTAAACCATCGGATATTATGTCTGTCACAGATTTCCGCTACGACATTGACTATCTCCAGTTCCACAGCCCACACACGTTTCATCATGGGACGTATATAGAATCCGTCGCGCTCTTCGCCTTCAAAAAAAGATTCATCAAAGATCATCAGTCATCACACCCCAGCTGTAAAGTATCTATATATTTATCCGGATGAAGAAAGTAATCCATATACGATACATCCGGATTAAAGATGGCAGAATGCTGTTTGCGAATATACGGTTTCATATATTCGGCGCCGAACCACCAGGTCAGGAAGTCATGATAGCGTTTGTATACGGGAAGATCAAATCCTTCAAAAGGAATGCGGATTATATCTTCATAAAATGACTTATCAAAAGAGTGGGAAAAATTCTTCAGAACTTCCAGATAATGATAGCCGTATTTTGTGGAGATGCCTTCCATGGAGATCATTGTCTGCTCATATATCCTGTACCGCTCGATCACGGGAAGAGCCATGATCGCTTCAAGATCCTCGTGCGGAACGGCCGGTAAAACGTTGGGATCCATTAATTTACGGATAATCTCGGGTTTTCCGAAGACCGTTACATAGAGTTCCTTGGCAATCTCCTTCATCTCAGGGGTGACATTGATCTCATCAAATCCCTCATCCAGGGGAAAGATATCTATCCATATACCCTGATTGACTTCCATGGGCATGGCCGGAGGTTCGATCGCGGTGGTCTCCCGATTGCGTATCTTCGCAAAAGGAAGCATATGCGTGGATGTGATCTGCTCGGGCGTACATACGCTCAGATTGGTGTACAGATCCTGCCATTCATACGGATATGGCAGTTCCTCCTGCATGATAACCTTCGCACGTTCATAATCTGCCCGGGGCATGTTTACATCGAA
Source organism: uncultured Lachnospiraceae bacterium (assembly GCA_905234595.1). GTDB lineage: Bacteria > Bacillota > Clostridia > Lachnospirales > Lachnospiraceae > XBB2008. Next base: position 55,634 of record CAJOID010000001.1, read on the forward strand.
GTCGTCATCCCAGGGTATAAAACCGTTATGCCTAACAGCACCGAGCATCGTTCCGCCGTCAAGCGTATATCTCAGGCCATGCTTTCTGCACAGCCTGTCAAACTCAAATACTATCTCAAGTTCTTTCGCCCAGACCTTCTTGCGTTTCTCCGATATATAGAAGTCCCATCGGGTTTCCGGTTTATAAAAGTCTTCTTCTATTCTGTATGCAGGATTATCCAATTCTTTCTTCCCTGTGTCTCTTTAAGGTTATTCCTGTATCATTCAGATGCCGCGTTTATGCAGGTAATCACGAAACACATCAACAAGTGTTATATTATCCTCTGTCCTCAGATTTCCTATATGTCCCACGCGGAATACACGTTCCGCCAGCTCGCCGCCGTTCGGACATATCCATATACCGTATTCATCTTTGAGAGCGGTAAATATATCTTTGGCGGATATCTCCTCCGTATACAGGGAAGTAACCGCATTCGACGGGCTCTCTGAGAAAAGCTTAAACGGCAGATCCACGATCCTGCCTCTGAAGTCCTCCGCAAGCTCTCGTACTCGCCTGATCTCGGATTCGGGTCCTCCATGTGCATCTATATCCCGCAGTCTCGCATTGATCTGGAGCAATGTAGTGACAGCCGGGGTAAAAGGAGTCTGTCCACGCTCACCGTTCTTCAGGGCATCCTTCAGATCCAGATACATACACCGGCTGTCGATCCTCTCTGTCCTTTCCAGCGCCCTCGGTCCAAGCACCATTACAGATACTCCTGGAGGTACTGCGAGAGCCTTCTGTGATCCCGTGATCATCACGTCAATCCCGGACTCAGCCATATCTATGGGATCGGTCAGAAATGCACTGATGGCATCCACTATCAGGAAAAGTCCGTTGCGCCTGCAGAAATCGCTGATCAGGTCTATATCATACAGAACACCCGTGGAGGTCTCGTGGATATTGACCAGAAGTGCTGTATACCCTGCATCGGAGCCATCAAAATGAGCAAGATCAGCTGCGGTCAGAGCATGCCCGGCCTCAAGCAGTACCGGAGTATACGGTATCGCGTGTATCTCACAAAGCTTACAGAACCGTCCGCCGAAAGATCCTCCGTTGATGACCAGCGCTCTGTCATCCTTATCCAGAAGATTCATGACCGCCGCCTCCATGGATGCGGTTCCCGAACCTGTGATAAAGACCGTTCGCGAACCGACCGGAGCACCGGCAAACTTATTCATCATTCTCTCATTCTCGAGCATGATCTCCGAAAACTCGGGCGTTCTGAAATACGGTGCCGACTGTGCACCTATCTTCAGTACATCTTCATTTGATTGTACGGGGCCTACCGTAAAATTAAGCATATTCTCTCCTCACGACACTTCTTTATGATCGTGTCATTATTTTACCATAAGATGATCTGTTTGGACGGTAGTCATCTCTTATAGAAATACACATCATACGTATATGCCGCGTTCCAGTAGTTAGGAAGCGCGCAGTGTGCAAATTTCACATCGCAATCATACCGTTCCGCGATATCTATGAACATACTCTTCGGATAGAAAAGATGCTGCGTATCCTTATACTTCTCATCGTAGTTCTCGACCACCGACCGACGATAGTTCAGAAAGTCCTCCCGCTTCGCCAGATCATGCACGTCAAATATACCCACTGAATGATCAGCCTTCTCTATCATGCGAGTGACAACTTCCTCTCCGTATGCCAGATCATCGAAGTACTGGAATATACTCCTGGAAAAAACACAGTCATACTTGATATCCGTCTTAAGGTCTCTGGCCTCGGCGCTGTACAGTTCCACAGCATTCTGCACATAGCGTCTGGCCACCTCTACATACGCCTCGCTGTAGTCCATACCGCCAAGCTTAAACTCCGAATTCAGAGTGGCCAGATAATACAGATACGGCCCGGTAGAACATCCTACATCAAAGAAAGACTGTGGGCGGAATTCGGGATTTGTGGAAAAAGATAATTCGCGGAGGAAGATGTTGAATTGATCTATGAAAGTTTTAGCACGGTCGGGAGATGTTGCCCCACCATGGTAATTCGGATTTGTGAAATCCTTCAGTTCCATAAAAGTTTCTTCAAAGGACTCCTCTCCGGATAATCTGATATCATCCAAAACCGTACTCTTATTCCATATTGTTTTCCAGCCATTAAAACGAACGGAATCATTACTCATAAAACTATCTCCTTCGCCCGAATCGGGAAGAAAGCCTTGTATATAATATCTTTATAAAAACAAAGCCATATAAAGAGGCAATGTTATTACATGCCCTTCCTCTCCGACATTTCCGTCAACAAGTTTATAAAAGGGCTTTATCCGTTTTTGCCCATACTATCTGATTCAGCGAGGTAGAACTAGCATTACTGCTTTTGGCCTCTATCGGGATCACATTTCCATCCTTTTGTATAAGAAAATCAATCTCTCTTTTCGTTACTTAATTGATTTTCAACACTGCGCAGGCATAAGAAAAACTATTATACTTTATTCTCCTGAACCAACATCCCTTCCAACAGCTTTTTTAAATGCTAATTCATATCCAGATATCATATCTGTTTTTTTGTATATGTATCGTCTATTTCTACTCAATACGTCAACAGCGGAATCTGCAAAACTATCATTTCCGTCAGTATGTATGTTTATATATCTATCTTTGTAGAAATGTCCATTATCATCTAAGCTGTTAATAAAACCAGGAATTTTCCCAGTCAAAGGGTCTGTATAATCATATATATAATTATTCCCATTTAATATGGTTTGCATTACCACTGAATGATATCGCATTCCAAATGCACACTTCGCTCCCGATATAAACATATATAGTTCAGCCAGATTAAACGAATGATGTATTACCTTTATATTTTTTCTTCGACATTTTACTCTCAGTTTTTCCATATAGTATCTATCATCGCCACCAGCAAAAAACATATTCATAGCAACAAGATAAACTTCTTCATAAGCTTCAGCCATTTTATCTATAAAGCGAATCAATTCAATCTCATTCTGTATACCATCAACACCATAACATGTTGATGGGTACTCCCTTAAGCTGATAACAGCATACTCACTCTGCTTTTGATGCATAGTGTATTCTTCCATAGAGATAATGGCCGGATCACCAAGAACCAGTAGATCATTATTCAAGTCAGGATAATAGTCCCTAGCCAACTTGGCCGAAAACTCATCTCTAAAAGATATAATAGTGCTGTTAGACAAGGTATTCCCGACTATATCTCTGTATTCTTTGTTATTTAATGGGCCTATTCCACAGCCCGCAATAATTGTTGGTATTCCTTTTCGGTGGGCATATGCGAAGCAATAATCAATCAAGAACACTTCTTCAATATCCATCAAAGGTCCGCCACCCATTACAACAAGATCTGATGCTGTTATATACCGCTCTGTCTCTTTGCGGTCTTTAACATCAAAAACAAGCATTTTTACATCTGGTGCTGATTTTGAGAAAACTGTTTCTTCTTCCAATAATGTTCGTTCCGAGAAAAAAGGAAACAAACTGCCAAGAGAAACTGTTGTTTTTTCCCTATATGTCGAGATTACACGAAGAAGGCCATCGAGAATCGCTATATCCCCCATGGTTTCAGTACCATACCACCCCAATATACATATATTCATAAATCAAAACCCCATATAATCATTTCCACCTCAACATCCTGTTTTTAAGTTCTTCTGTATATAACACTTTCTTTCCCTCTGCGTTAAGTCTCGAGCTATACTGAGCACACTTTTCACATTTTTCCGCTTTTATCTGTTCTAAATAGTTCAAATTACGATTGACAATTGATCGAGCGCTTTCTTCGAGAGCATTGCCTATCTCAACACTGTGAGTAGCACAGAAGCCAACTGTACCTTCCGGATAGATAGTTATCCATTTGTTTTTCTGACAAGGACACTCGGTATATCTCCTCTTTTCTCTCAAATATAGGAACAAACCATAATACCTTTCCTCTTTAGTCTTTTGGTAAAGTCCGAAAAAGAATTCCTGAGCCATCATCCTGGCTCTCTCGTCCTTAAAAAGAGAAAAATCCGAGACTTTGTCCTGATTGGCTATTCTCTCATTCTCCGTTGCTATATTATAGTTAACGTATAAATCCTTCTGTTCTGCCCATACAACAACTTCATTAACGTTAAAAATATTCTTCTTTGTTATAGTGCAAATAACACTTAGGCTGTCGCACAGTTCAGGATTACTCCTAAGAATATCTATAGTTTTGTTCGCACATTCAAAAGCTCCGCCACATCCACGATGTTCATCCTGTAGTTCCCCGATACCATCCACGCTTATTGCTATTGAAACATTAATCCCATTATCCTGACACTTACCATGAATGCGTTTTAAAACTGATACAATCCTCTCGGTAAAAAAACCATTAGAAATAATATTGAACCCTTTTAATTCCGGCAGTACATCTATCATAACTTCCATGCACTCTGCCAAATCGTTTCGCAAAAAAGGTTCACCCCCGTTAATTCCTACATATTCCACTTTACGGAACAGGTCATCCTGAAGTATTTTTTTAATTTCATCAACAGAAGCGTGTTTTTTGTATTTTAGCTTAGGCATCCCACACATAATACAGTTAAAATTGCAGGCATATGTGACAGGAAACTGGATCGTGCTTGGATATTCACATACACCACCATCATATGAAGATTCACCATCCATAAGAAGAAGTTTAAACTCATCCGTGAAAAAAATGTGGTTTTCCGAATACCCTAAAGATATCAATTGATCAAAAATAGAGCGATAATATCTGGCAACGCAGATAATCACTAATGAATCCTCAATATATCTCGGTTGTTCAATAATGACATTGTCTGCCATCATCTGCCCCCAACGCTTCGAGCCATTATCAAAAACGCACCTGACAAGGATATTATTTTCCTTCAAGAAAGATAACATCTCAACACCCCACTCACCGGCGCCAAAAACTATTATGTTTTTTTCAATCATTCCCATTTATCAACTCTCCGTATATGTGTGTGATTTCATCTACAACGTTTTGTGCACCATTAAACACGCCGGCACGTTCGCTTTCATTTTGAGATAAAGCTTTTAAATCAATGCCTCCATTCATAACCTGTCTTAAATAATATGCAAGCATATAAGGTGCATCATACTGGTATAAGAGGCCTTCAGATGATGTTTGTATTATGTCTGGAATTCCACCCACATTTGACACTACAACCGGAATACCTATCATCATAGCTTCCGATAACGAATTCGGAGAATTCTCTATAGTCGAAGGCATAATGTATACTTGAGATTTTTGAAAACGATCGATCACTTCATCCGGAGCAAGTTCACCCAAAAAAGTTATATGATCGCTCACCTTTAATCTTTCCGCATATTCTTTTGTCAACTGTCCGTATGAGTCATCACCTTGCCATATGTTTTTTCCGGATATATAGAGGTGCAATTTCGGATATTGATCAATCAATTCTGCTATTGCCGGAATAACAAAATGCAAACCTTTTATTGGATAACTAGCCTGTGTCATAAAAATAGAAAATGATTCACACTTATCCGGATTCCAAGAAGATCTGTTGACATAAAATTCATCACGCAGTATTTCTCCGCAATGCCAGTACCTTGCTGAACGATTTATGCTCTCAACGCAGCTCTTGTCCCAGTTAGTTCTCCCTATAACATGTTTGGCTAACCTGATCGTCTTTTTTTCACATATTCCTCGTTTCAAAAAAGCTTCTTTGCCAGCAGATATTTCATCCATCCTCGAATCCGAAAAACCTTCTTCAAGAAGCTCCTCCATTCCTTTCATATAATGCTCTGCATAAAAAGAAACCATTCCTTGGATATATACCAATGTTCTATCCAATAGCTCCAATTCCTGCGCGGCAAGGATCATTGCATATGAATGAATATATTCAGTGCCCCAGATTTGTATAATATCAGGTTTAAATTCAGATATGATCTCACGAAATCTGACAGTCATCTGCTCACCCGCAGAACTATAATCAGTCGAATTATAGTCAACAGAAAATGAATAGTATTGATGTCCAAAAGCATAACCATCTTTCATTCGATTTGGATCAATAATAGGAAAAACCAAGCCAATTTCAGTCGGCTTATCCTCAAGAGCATGCAACATACCTGAAATCCATCCGCCAAATACGTTTTTTTTCAAGTTAAACTCCGTTGAATACTCTGGCAATACTATATTGCACAACCATAATACTCTCATTGCTACTCCATAGCTCCATTCTTTCCTATAATCTGCTGGAAAGTACAAACCTTATCCGCCTCTGCTTCTTGAAAAGCTTTGAACACTCCATATACCAAATCGCTTTCTATTGCTATAACTATAATGTGCTCTTTTGCTGACGTTAAAGCCTCCTTAGGAGATATAACTGGCTTACCACAGTACAGTGAACCTATCTTCCTCTCACTACGATCTGCAAAACAATCTATCCGATCACCCAATAATTCAAATGTTCTCTGGCCAAAATCACCTGCTCCGTATACGATCACATTGTTGTCTTCGACCGACAAATCATATAGTTCATTTATTTCAGGTAATACGCCGACAAAGCAATTTAACATATTAGAATCAACACTATTGGTTATAAGCATATCCAGATACAATCCAAACAGATAATTCTTGTTGCACCTAAGTTTTTCAAACAAAAAACCAAATCTAGGAGCACGAAAATGATCATTCAGTAGTTTTTTGAGATACATAAATTTCTGATGCGATTGAGTCTGTTCATAAATCCGAAAAGCATATATTTTTTTGTCCAGATGATCTAAATTGCCATACTTTTCCAATACCCTCATAAAGTATTCATAATCTTCAATGACAAAAAACTCATCCTTATACTCACCCACCGACTTATAACACTCTCTTGTATACATAAAACACCCACCGACTATGTCGTTATAATACATTCTGAGGGGGTCCTTCTTAACAAATTCTCCTATAACCGCTCCTTTGTCATCAATCAGATCCATATCTGCATATACAAACTGGCAATTCGGATTATTCTCCATATACAATAATAGCTCTTCAAAAGCATTTGGGTAATAAACATTATCATCAGTAGTCCATGTAAGATAGTCACCTTTCGCAATTCTGAATCCAGCATTCAATGACGCGGGTGTCTTACTGTTTACAGGGTTGGTAAGAACCGTTATTCTAATGTCTCGTTTTTGATATTCCCTCAATATACGGGGAGTTGAATCAGTTGAACAATCATCCACAATTATCAATTCCCAGTCTTTCATCGTCTGACCAATAATACTATCTATTGCTTCACTCAAATAATCTTCACCATTATAAACCGGCATTACCACGCTAATTCTAGGCATAATTCTTTTATCTCCTTTTTAATTGCGCTGTTCCGGATTAATTCGAAGGATTTTCTCTTCTGGAACACCGTATTCTTTCAATTGTAAAAAAACCTGTTTTACTATGTCTGATATAAGAATTGCAATAAGTATATAATCGTACTCTGTCTCCTGAATGATCTCCGGCTTTCTTACGCTTTCCCTGTTTGAACTTTTGTCTACCCAAGCAACTGTGTTAATATCAGTATATTTATCCATAAACGCCTTCAGGCTTATTCCAAAGCCTCCTGCACCATATACGATTACCCGGGCTCCTTCAGGAATCAATCCATAATAATCTAAGTATCTGTCATGATAATGAAGTATCTCCTCGGGTTTCCAAAACAAGTGCATATAGGCATTCAGATAAGTATACTGTCTTTCGGTATCTGTATTCCGTATTGCCGGATCAAAGTATGCCTGTCTCATATATTCAAGCATTCTTTTGATTGAATCATACTTCACAGGACTCATTGATCCCATCACAGAATCATGACGAATACAATAGTGATAGTAACTTTTCCCAGTCACATAGACCCTGTTGCTAGCCATAATACACGGATATGATACGCACAAATCCTCGCCAACAAATATATTGTCCGGAACACTATTCTGCAGCCTAAAGATTATGTCTCTTCTAAACAGTTTATTTACCACATTAAATGCTATATTTTTTTGAAAGAATTCACTTTGATCTATCAGTTTATTAATCACTTCATTGTATAATTGCTCCCCCTCATATAATCCTGGCCTAATATGCTCCTCCTCATCTACAACTGCTTTACCATAATCACGAAGCAATCCGGAGGTCACGACATCTGCATCATAATCCAACGCGTAACCCAGCATTTCCGAATACATATTCACATCAATCCAATCATCCGAATCAACATATGTAACATACTTTCCTTTTGCAATCTCAGTGCCCTTTTTTCTTGCTGAAATCGCACCTGCATTCTCTGTTGATAACACACTAATCTGACGGTGTATAGATGCATACTCTCTTAGAATGGAAAAGCTGTCATCTATTGATCCATCATCAACGCATATTATTTCATCGGGGAGCCTGGTCTGATTTAGAATACTATCTAGACACCTTCTCAAAAAAGGCGCTGAGTTGTAGACAGGGATGATAACAGATAACGTTATTTCATTCATAGATTATTATTCTTTCTCGAATTCTTTCATCAAAATTGATGACCATCATACTATATTATATCGGAGGTATCATCGGCATTCTTAACGAATGTGAGTGTTTATGCTTTATCCCTTCAATCCCTCAATGCTTTTTTCACATCCTGCTTTTATTCTATATGCCTTCATCCAACCAATATTAGCTAGTTTTCTTCCGTCCAATATCTGTTCAACTATAGGGCTTCGCTCCTTAACTTCTACCTCGGTCGGAATATCGTATACCACCTTCACTCCAGCAACATCAGCAATCAGCCTGGCCAGCTCTGCGATGGTGACAACACAGTCATCTGACGCTATATCATATGCGTTGCCTGATTCACCCGATGTCAGCACGCTGAGTATAGCCGAGGCACTGTCTGCGGCATAGAGATAGGATCGTCTCTGCTCACCTTTACTCTTAAGCACGATATTCTCTCCTGCCACTGCATTTCTGAAAAACTGCGCTGTCGCGCGATTGTCTTTTGCAGAGATGCCCGGTCCGAATGTATGACACAATCTGGTCACTACTGTATCCACATCATATTTCTCATGATATGAAGCACACAGGTTTTCGCCTGCCTGTTTACCGAGCGGATAACATGCACGCGATGTCATCGGATCTACATGTCCGTAGACCTCTCCTGATGAAACATACAGAAATCTTTCTTTGCAATGCTCCCGGGCATACTCGAGCATGCGTGCAGTACCATTGACGCTGTATATAAGTATTCCGACCGGATCCTCTCTGAATGCTCCGGGATGCCCATATCCCGCTGCATGTATGATGTAATCAAACTCAACGTTGAAATCTATATCTGATGCCAGATCATATGTCAGCGGTGTGGCTTTGGGAAATCTTTCCTGTAATCCGACCGGATTCCTGCCTGCTGCGAAGACCTTGCTTCCGGCTTCGATGAGCACATCTGTAATAAAAGAACCTACCAGTCCGCTAGCGCCTGTCACGAGAATCTTTTTCTCTGACAGTTTCTCGTCGGAGACTACGGATCGGAGTGAGTTTCTCACATCTTCAATATATGATTTTTTTTCATAATATCTGCACATAAGTATTGTTGATCCACTTCTTACATATGTTGAGTGATCACTTGATCGGCGGAAGGATCGGTTCGACGAGCCCCAGCCCTGTTATCTCCATCTTAGGAACCCTCTGCTCTATCGGAGGCAGCTTCATATAGTCACCATACAGTCTTGTCAGATACAGATCATAGTTTTTGAATCCGCGTAATGTGTATCCCTCGAATTCCATATCCGTCATCTCATCAAAGCACTCTCTGGGAAGTCCGAATTTGCATCGTTTGGGGTATTGATACATATAATGACTGATAAGCTCTGTACGTCTTCCGTGAAGGGCTTTAGCCAGTGTATTTCTTGCCTTGAAATATGTATCCTTGGGAATCCTGCTCATCAGGCGGTATATGTTTCTATACAGCGGATTAGCTTCATTATCTTTACCGACGACAGAATACAGCCCCTTTCTGATCACAAAACATGCCAGAAAATGCAGTCGCCTGGCAAGCCATCCGTCCGGGACATTATCCACTACGAATATATCCAGAAAAATCCCATCATGATACTTCTGATTCTCCTGGCCGGCGCGAATATATGACGTTCCGTTTCGTCTCATCTTCGCCCAGCCCCACCTGTACTCAGGATCTGTTTTATAATCCTGAAGAAAGAACCTGTCTTTATCAAGTTCTTTACGGCAGGCGCGTTTGAATTTCGCATATTCATGACGCAGTATCACGACATCGGCATCATCATCCCAGGGAATGAAACCTTTATGACGGGCTGCTCCAAGCAGCGTTCCCCCATCTATTGAATACTTGATGTCATATTTTCTGCATATACGATCTATCTCGATGAGCATCTCCAGCTCGATACGCTGGAGATTATGAAGTTCATCATCTGTGATCACATGTAATTCATTACTCATATCACTTTAACCATTCGGCGCGTTTGGTCGCCAACAGCGCCTTGAATATATCCAGATCTTCAACCGTGGTCAGCTTGATATTCTTCTCCGAACCCATGGAGAAGTAAACCGGATATCCCAGTTCGACCATCAGAGTGCAACTGGCGATAGAATTGGTTATCTCTTTCTCCAGGGCTTCCTTGTGTATCTGTATGAGCTGTTTCAATCTGAATCCCTGAGGTGTCTGTGTTCTCTTGAGATTATCTCTCGGGTAACTTTCCTGTGAGGATTCGCCGTTCTCGGTAGTTAGCATAGCCTCAGCGCAGGGGATAACCGTGATAGCACAGCCGTACTGTTCAGTCTTGATCAGACAGTCCGAGATGATATCCTCCGATACCATAGGACGGATCGCATCATGTATGAGCACGATATCGTCTCCGTCGTGATCTTCCTGCAGTCCCGTCACACCGCTTCGAATGGATGACTGACCGTTGGTTCCGCCCGGGAAGATCCTATTCAGCTTATCTATGCCGAACTGTTTAGCATAGGCAGACAGAGTCTTCTCCCATCCGTCTATACATACCACATCTATTTCATCGATTCGGGGATGCTTCTGAAAAGCTTCCAGAGTATATACTATGACCGGTTTCTCATTAACCGTCAGAAACTGTTTGGGGATATCCTGCCCCATACGTTCACCGGCTCCGCCGGCTATGATCAGTGCTATGTTCATATACACATGTCCTTTCTCAGCCCCATTCCTGATGGATGACTACCGCAGCCTCACATAGTTTTCCAGCCTCGGCAGGTTAAACCTCAGGCATCCGTAGATTTTCCCATCCAGAATACCGTCGTTTATCAGCCTTTCCCTATATGTGGCGAATGTCGCAGATGTCATATTCACCTTGTTTCTCACATCCGCAACTTTAACTATATCAGACTCATCATCACCATCTCTGATCAGTGAAGCTATTGCTCTTAGGACCTCAATGTCTTTTGCAGATAGTTCTTCAAAGATCTTATCATATGCAAACTCCGCCAAAATACTATCCAGTTCATTATAAATATCCGTGATCTGAGACTGAGTCAATTCAGCACTCCTGCTATACGCATTCCAATAGACGTATCCTATAGCCTGATATGCGAGGGAATAGCCCTTGCTCTCAAAAGCCAGCCTGTCAGCTTCGCTTGTATCCAACTGCAGCGTCTTCTGATAATCCGCACTGATAGCAGTGATGTTCAGCATCTCTATCTCATTTACTTTAGCCCGGTATAAAAATGTTAACGACGGTTTATTCTTTATTCTGTCAATGTTTTCCTTTAGTCCTGTCATCAAAACATATATATCGTAATCTGCATTGGCGTACGAAGACAGCGCATGCGAAAACCGCGCTACATTATCACTGTACGTTATTTCATCTATCGTCACCAGAACCTTCCGGTTTTTCTTTTTCAGGACTTCCAGCATCATCTCAAGCGCATCATCGTCACTGTATGCGACCAGTTCCGCATTCTCGACCTTTACACCCAATCCCATTATTGACAGATCGAGCTTTGCCTTTATGAACAGCGACTTGATCTCAGGAATACGATACAGTTTATTTGCCACTGAATGGATCAGATCATCTTCCGGATTAATATCTACAGCTATCCAATCCTCCATAGCATTGATCTTGTTGCGGATATCTCCCAGCATAACCGTTTTACCGGAGCCTCTTACCCCTGTTATAAACATTCCCCTATATGTCGGAACCTTTCTGACATAGTTGTTGATTATAAATGACGTGATAGCCTGCCGTTCTATAAATCTGGGCGGTATATAGCTGAACTGCAACGTATATGGATTATCCTCTTCTTTGAAATAACGCATATCACAATATCTCCCGAGCTTTACCTGACTCTGATAATTATTATATCACTTCCTTCCATAACTCTCCATAACTTTCAAATTCTTCCATTACTTTCCATAACTTTCAAAATCTTCCATAACTTTCCATAACTTTTGGCTTCAGTTCATTCGAATTCTCATATACCGGCATATATGCTAAAATAAAGAATATTCAAAGTGATGGCATATGTCATAGGAGAAAAAGCATGACCCGAGTGATTACATACGGTACATATGATGTACTGCATATCGGACATCTCAACCTGCTGAAACGCGCCAAGGCGCTGGGTGACTACCTGATCGTAGGCGTGACCAGTGATGACTATGATCTGTCTCGTGGCAAGATCAATAACACCCAGTCTCTGATGGAACGTATCAAGGGTGTCAGAGAAACCGGTCTGGCAGATGAGATCATAGTAGAAGAATATGAAGGCCAGAAGATCGACGATATCAAGCGCCGTGGTATAGATATATTCACGGTAGGCTCGGATTGGACAGGCAAGTTCGACTACTTAAGCGAGTATTGCAAAGTAGTCTATCTGCCTCGCACTGAGGGCATATCCAGCTCGCAGATAAGGTCAGATAATAAACATGTACGCATAGGAGTGGTAGGACACTCAGCCTATGGTTCCAAATTTGTGAACGAGGCCAAGCTGGTTAACGGTGTAGAAATAGTAGGTTTCTGGTCAAATACTCAGGTAATTCTGGGCCAACATCGCAGGGCTACAGACGCCGATCATGAACAGGAAGATCCTGTCATATACGACACGTATGATGAGCTTCTTGCTGCATCAGATGCCATATATGTAACCTCCATGCCGGAGAATCACTATAAGAATTCTTTGGATGCACTTAAAGCCGGTAAGCATGTTCTATGTGAGTCTCCCGGTGCTTATACCCGCAGTGAATATCAGGAACTCCGCAGGATTGCTTTAGAAAACAACTTGATACTAATGGATGGGATCAAGACCGCCTATTCCACGGCTTATGAACGTCTGGTGTTACTGGCACAGAGTGGCAAGATAGGAGATATCGTTTCCGTTGATTCTGTGTGTACCAGTTTGAGTTCCGGCATATATTCTAAAGACATCGACTTAAGCGTCACTTGGAACAGTATGTGCGCATGGGGCGTTACAGCTCTGCTTCCTGTGTTCCAGCTGATGGGAACTGATTATATCGATAAGAGGATCTACTCCAGTTTCCTTAACAAGGAATTCAACATGGATATCTTCACCAAAGTCGATTTCATTTTCGACAAAGGGATCGCCAGCATCCGTGTCGGTAAGGGTGCCAAGTCCGAAGGCAATCTTGTAGTCACGGGTACCAAGGGGTATATCTATGTTGCCGCCCCCTGGTGGAAGACGGACTATTTCGAGGTCAGATATGAGGATCAGGAAAAGAATGAGAGATTCTTCTATCAGCTGAGCGGTGAGGGTATAAGATATATGATCGCATCTTTCGTGAAGTCAATCGACTTAGGCAGAAACTTAAGCTATATCACAGCTGATGAGTCGGAAGCGATCGTGGGCGTTATAGAAGATTTCAACGCCCGCCGGAATATGATCGAATTCGGTCAGTCCATATAGTCCATTTCAAAAAACCGGGCGTTGTCAACGCCCGGTTTATCATTCGAATTCTTTCGGAAACTCCATTCCCTTCTGCTTATAATACTCTCTCAACCTTCTCTCTGATTCATCGAGCGCAGGATGAGGATTGCTCTGAACAGGAGTCATATAATTCTCACCGTACCAGGTTCGCAGGATCGTGGCATAACCGGTCGGAACCGGTACTCTCATCGATTCAAAGCTCATCTCCACGGTTTCATCATAGCAGCTAGCCGGAATCCTGACTTCCGGTCTGTTCACGTAGAACGGTTCTATAGTTACATTCTCTGCACCTGTGTCATTATAGATGGCAGCTATCTGATCCGCCAAAACCAGAATCTGCCTCTTGATGGGCAGCGAGCTGTCTATGTCAACATCGAGAGCAGCACGCAGTTGGTCGACCTCTTCTTTTACATCAGGTGCACAATCCCTCAGCATCATACTGTTATCGGTCTTACCGAAAACATCATAAGCCATCGTAAGCAGTGCCCTGAATATCTCATCCTCCTCAGGGTCATCCGGCACCGCATCCAGTACGAATATATCCACGCCCATTATATACGGACAACCATGATTGCGGCTTAGAAACTCCGGATCAATGCGAACTGTCTCCGTATTGATTACTCTGGTGATGATGCCCGTAGGGCTCTGATCCTGACTGCCGTTGAACAGTCTCCATCCATCCGGCAGTTCAGCGGGTGCCACCTGCAGAAATCTGTTGAAATCCGACCTCATCATAGATATATCGACATCATCATCCCACGGGATGAATCCCTGATGGCGTATAGTACCCAGCAGAGACCCGCTGTCGATAAACCATCTGATACCGTATTTGTCGCAGATCTCAGCTATGACGGACAGCACTTCCATCTCAACCGCCCACATACGCTTCATGATAGGTCTGATATAGAATCCGAGTTTCTCCTCTCCGGCAAAAAAGGCTTCATCAAAATGCATCAGTCATCTGCTCCCAATTTGATCATATCGGTATACTTGGTGGGGTTCTTGAAATAATCTATATACGATACATCCGGATTAAATATAGCGGAATGCTCTCCGCTCCTGACCGGAGTCATGTAATCACCGAATACATGTGTGAGCACCTCATGGTAATGAACCGGAACCGGAACCATAAAGCCTTCAAAAGGCACTTCTGTCACTTCCTCATAGAGTTCCTTATCTATAACCTGATGCAAGCCTCCCAATATCTCGCAGTATTTGATTGAATACTTGGTAGATGTCCCGATAAACGATATCAGCGTTTTCTCATATATCTCATAACGGCTGGCGTGCGGCAGTTGCATGATCCCTCTCAGATCAGCTTTTGGAAACACAGTATTGCATGCATCCGACAGCATATACTCCTGTATCTCGGGTGCACCCAATATAGTCACATAGAGTTCCTTCTCCATCTCAAGCATTTCTTTGGTGAATTTTTTATCATCCAAAGCATCATCGAGCGGGAATATGTCCATCCATATCCCCTGGTTGATGCATGACGGCATCGGAGGCGGTTCGATCGCAGTAGTGTTTTTGTTTCTTATTTTTGCGAAAGGAAGCCTGTGATAAACCGTGATATTATCGAAAGAACACTTAGCCAGATTGGTAGACAGGTCCTGCCACTCAAATTCCTCTCCGAGTTCCTCGGGCATGACGCGCCTGGCTATCTCATAGTCCTCTCTGGTCATATCAACATCCAGATCATCATCCCACGGAATGAAACCGCCGTGTCTCACCGCGCCTATGAGACTCCCGCCGTTTAAGCGGTACTTCAGACCATACTTCTTACATACTCTGTCGAAGTCAAAGAGTATCTCCAGTTCTCTGGCCCATACGCGCTTACGCTTGGATGTGACCGTGAAGCCGTCACGCACTTCAGGTTCATAGAAATGTTCATCTATATGATACATTTATTATCCTCATACAGTAAAAGGGAGCCACCTAAGCGGCTCCCTCTTTTGGTAGATTAGTTCTGAACTTAATCAGATTAGCCAAGTAATGACAGAACACCCTGATTACTCTGGTTAGACTGTGCCAGCATTGACTGACCTGCCTGAGACAGAATGTTGTTGTTCGAATACTTAACCATCTCTGTAGCCATATCAGTATCACGGATCTGGCTCTCAGCTGCCTGAGTATTCTCTGCAATGTTATCAAGGTTCTTGATGGTGTGCTCAAGTCTGTTCTGGATAGCACCGAGTTTAGCTCTCTGCTTATTCAGACTGGAGATAGCTGTCTTAATCGTGCTGATTGCAGCAGCTGCCTTTGTCTGAGTAGCTACGCTGAAGGTTGATCCGATACCAAGTCCGGAAGCCTTCATTGAAGAAATGCTGATGTCGATGTACTGTCCACTCTCAGCACCTACCTGCAGATGCTTACCTGTGAAGGAACCATCGAGGAGGTTCTGCTGGTTGAATGTAGTGGTGGATGCTACACGGTTGATCTCACTCTTCAGAGCCTGAACTTCCATGTTGATGTAGTCCTGATCCTCAGTAGTGTTGGTGTCGTTAGCAGCCTTAGTTGCCAGCTCATTCATTCTCTGCAGCATATCGTGTACTTCATTCAGTGCACCTTCTGCTGTCTGTACGCAAGAGATACCATCCTGTGCATTAGCTGAAGCCTGTGTAAGACCTCTGATCTGACGTCTCATCTTCTCGGATATTGCAAGACCTGCTGCATCATCTGCTGCACGGTTTACTTTGTAACCGGAAGAGAGCTTCTCAGTACTCTTAGCAAGAGATGACTGAGTCAAACCAAGCATTCTGTTAGAGTTCATTGCTGTTAAATTGTGCTGTACTACCATAATATTTCCTCCTTGAAATGTTGCAAACGCTTTGCGTTCGCCTGAATCTCCGCATCCTTGCGGCCCTTTGGTTTTGTTTGGTGATCTCCTCTTAAGTATTGCCGGCCGTACGCTCCGATCATTATCTTAATCGGTTTTCACCGTTGTGTTTATTGCTTACACAACATATATCGTATCCCTTTGGGGATATCTTAACCACATTTTAAAAAATTTTTTTATTTTTTTCAAGTGGCTAATTTAATTGGTTACATCCAGCATGGAATCATCGACTGATGAAGCTACTGCTGCGGTATTGTACTTATCGGTGATGACCCTGGCCGCCTTACGCGATTTTGCCAGATCACGTCGCCTGTTTCCGAAATACTCTTCCGCGATCTTACGCGTTTTAACCTCCACTGTGTTCACCGCCTGGATCTTACCATCCTGCTCCCGTATCAGATCTCCGATACGCTTTTTACGATCCGCCGGCAGCTTCGTCAGCTCGTCCGGATGTGAGTTGATATACTTACTTATCTCATCATATTCACTGTCCAGTTTATCCAGATCATCCTGATAAGTGTCCTGCTCTTCCATATAATCATCATACTGTGACAGATCGGATGATGCAGGGTCAAAAGCTTCGAGAAACTTCTTATCCGATTCATATATATGCTCGAGCACTTCTATCTGTGATCTCAGGTTACTCTCCAGCCTATCAGCATATGATGCCATCAGCCTTCTCCTCTGGCCACTTTCTCCATTACCAGCTTCCAGTTATCACGCACGGAATGAAGATGGGTGTTGACTTCGCTGAGTATCTCCGCATCTTTCTTCATATTGGCCTCGATCAGTCGCTGTGACAGATAGCTGTATATGTTCTCGAAGTCCTGTGCTACGGGATAGCTCATATCCAATGTCTGCCGCAGATAATCTATGATCTTCTGCACCTTGATGATATTGAGATGAGCCTTCTGAATATCGTTCGTCTCAAGGCCTGTCAGAGCGATATTGCAGAACTTGATAGCTCCCTCATACAGCATAAGAGTAAGTTCCGCCGGTTTAGCTGTAAGTATCTTGCTGTTATTATATTGTGCATATGCCTGTGGCAGGGCCATTGGTCAACCTCCTGTTATCTGCCTGTTCCGAGATATCCGGCCATCGCATTGCTCTTGCTCTGCAGTTTGGCCATGGTAGCCTCCATCTTGGCAAACTTCGCATACAGATTATCCTCGTACTTGTTGGCTTTTTCCTCCAGCTCGGAGATCTTGCTGTCGTATTTCTTATAGTCGTTCTCCATCGTCTTATCTTCATAGAAGGTGCCGAACGAACGCTTATTTGCAATTCTGGATGACAGCTTATCGAGACTTCCGTACAGTGTCTGGCTCAACTTCGTGAAGAAGCTTGTAACAGTCTCGGGATCGGATGCGATCATAGCCTTAAGTTTATCTTCATTACCGGATGAGATCTCATCATCGGAATCCCCATCGATATGAAATGCATGTATGGTATTGTACTCTGCAGCCAGATAAGCCTGCGTATTGATGCCGAAGCTTGAGAGATACATCTTCTTGCCGCCCACGTCGAATCCGGATCTCATGGCATCTGCCATTCCGCTGATGATCCTGTTCAGATTCTCATCACCCTTCAGCAGACTATCCTTGATCTTTTTCTCATACTTCTCGACTTCAGTATCGGTAAGAGCTTCCTTTTCCTCATCGGTCAGAGGCTTGTACCCCTTCGCACTTGCGGCGTTATAATATGTATCCAGCTTGACTACCACATCATTGTAACTCTTGAACAGATTCTTGATCTGGTCATAGATTCCGCTGGTATCGGTGTCTGTAGTCAGAGTTATCTCTTCATCATCTGCCGTCTCACCCAGAGCAGTTATGGTCAGTCCGTTGATCTCGAATACATTATTGGAGTTGGTAAACTCCGCACCGTTAAGCTCTATCTTTGCATCCTGACCGGTAACCTTGCTGGCTGCCTTACCTGCAACTGTACCATTTGTAATTGCCTGAAGCTGCTGTTCTGCATATGCCTTCTTTGCTGCTACCTCATTAGTGATCTGCTCCTCAAGCTCGGCCTGCTTGCCCGGATCAACCGTTATCTCACCCATAGAAGTGATCATTCCGGTCTCATCATCATATGTAATACCATCGGATGACCAGATAGCATTTGTCCTGGCCTCTCCTTCCTGAGTTGTGAGATCGTTAAACTTCGTCTCAGTTTCAGCAATCTGTGCATCCAGTGCAGCGATCTTCTCGGTATTATCCACCTGTTCGTCAGCGCCGTCAGGAGTTGTGCCATCTTCTGCCACCAGCTTATCTCTCTGCTCACGCAGATCGGCAAGTGACTTCTCGGCGGTCTTCATGCTGTTATACAGATTCTTATATGATTCGGCTGCAACCTGGACTCTCTTAAGTGCTTCTCCGGCTACATCGAAGCTCTCATATGATTGAATCTCTTTCTGCAGAGCGGTCTTGGTCTTTTTATCATATGTGCTTATTCCAAGAGCATCAAGCATCTTCGTACCATTGGCATCTGCACCCGTGATCGAGAAATCGGATTCAACACCCGTAGTCTTGGAGCTGATGAAGAATCGCTGATTTTTTTCATCAAAGGAAGCATTAAGCCCCTGTCCCTTGATCGCACTCAGCACATCGGATATGGTGCTGTTTTCATCGAAGGTGAATGATGCGGACTTATCTCCGGTAGCGATATTTATGGTCGTACTTCCGCCGGTATATCCGAGAGCACTCATCTTGGAAAGTGCGGTCACCTTTTCTCCGGTCTTGGTACCCTCTGCATCTACAGCTTCTACCTTGCCGCCGGTCAGATAACCTGACTTGGCCAGACTTACGATCTTCAGAGACTGAACGGAATTAACCGCCTTATCGGTAGTGATAACACTTGCTTTAGCGGGATTGGAGACATTGGTTGTCTTCTTGGTCCAGTCAGATGTGAAACGCAGGTTCATGGCCTTGGTTCTTAAGCTGGTCAGATCCTTATTTAGATCTTTCCATATATCCTGTGTCCATCCGGCTTTAGTCTTGTCACCCTGCATATTGGTGACTTTCTGTCTGCGGGCGGAAACCAGAGAGGCAATCAAGGAATCTGTATCCAGGCCTGATATCAGGCCGCTCATTCTCATAGCCATAGTATTCCCTCCTCTCCTTATCTCTTCTCGTCAACCATGATACCGGCCATCTCCCATACCTTGGCGATCATATCCAGGGTCTTCTCGGGAGGCAGCTCCTTGATGGTTTCCTTGGTCTTCTTGTCTACGATCTTGATGGTTACACGATTCGTACCTTCGTGTATGCCAAATACAGCTTCGGAGTTAGCTCCGGAGCTCTTGTTGAATCTGGCAACAGCTTCCTTGAGGCGTTCGTTGGTAGCGGTCGCCTCTTCCTGATAGTTATTGCCCTGCCCCTTTTCATCCTGACTTTCACCGGCTGATTCCTGGCTCTTGGTCACGATCTGAGCAGAAGACAGATCCGGTGTAGTTTCCTTAGCCGTACTGTCCTGTGAATCGTACTCGGGTGACTTCTGCGCAGGATCCACCTGTTTAATCGGGATCTGCTGAGTCTGCAGCGTCATTATGCTGCCCATAGGTTCTATGTTCATATCCTCACCTCCGTGTGAATAACGCGGGCCTCTTGCCCCTATTTACATATCTCATCCTGAGACACCCAGTTACATCTGTCACTATTATCGGATAATTCCGGATAAAAGTTAAGAGCGTTTTCAAAACTTTTTCAGCTCTTTTTCTGTTGCTCCATATGCCGTGATATCACTCGAACTCTTTGGGGAACTCCAGACCCTGACCTGCATACCACTCTCGCAGTTGCTCTTCGGCATGTATGAAGAAAGGATAATCATGGAAATCGTAGCTCCTCACCGGCGTCATGTAATCTCCCATCCTGAGAGTAAGAACGGTATCATATCCCTTCGGCGCCGGCAGCATCACATGTTCGAACGGCAGATATATCGTCTCGGCGTATGCTGAAGCAGGCGTTCTGATCGAATGATTATAATGGAATGCCGCAATTCCCACATCCTTGCCTTCGGTATCGTAGTACATGGCAGCCAGCTGGTCTGCCAGTCTATTCAGCTGCGGTTTGACGGGTTGTGTACGATCCAGCTCTATCCCACATGTTCCCTCAAGCTCTGTTATCCTGGTCTTAAGTTCCTCCGGGCACTCGCTCAACAATGCTCCCTTGGGAGCGTTTTCCTCCGTATCATAAGCGTTGCCGGTGAGTATCCTGTAAAGCTCATACTCCTTGGGGTCATCAGGCAAAGTATCCAATATACATACATCCACCCCAACGTTATACGGACATCCATGGAATCGCTCAAGGAATTCGGCATCCGTGCGTACTACTCGTGAATTGACCACACAGGTTATAGCGCCGTTTATATCCTCAGCGTCTCTGTCATTACGTAGGAACCATCCTTCCGGAAGTTCGGTCCGCGCATAGACTCTGAATCTCTCGAAGTCCGCCCGGAACATCACGATATCCACATCATCATCCCACGGTATGAACCCCTGATGTCTGACAGCTCCCAGCAGTGTACCCGAATCTGCGAACCATCTGATCCCATGTGCATCACATATATCAGAGATCACATCCAGTACTTCGAGTTGTGCCGCCCAGGCTCTCTTGACCATCGGCCGGATATAGAATCCGTCTCTTTCCTCACCTTCAAAAAAACTATCGTCAAAAAACATATGTTTTTATCTGCCTCTGTTCTGCCGGCCTTCTCACGTTCCACCGTTCATCTTATGCCAGTTTCTGCAAAATTCATCTACCGGCACTTCCACCCCGGACTCCCGGAGCAGCTTAGCAAAAGCCTCCTCCTGAACCCTGTAGAACGGATATGAATGCCCTGCCGCAAACCTCACAGGTGTCATATAGTTGGGGCCGAATTCTGCCCTGAGTACCTCGTCATAATTATCCGGGACTCTCATAGTTATATGCTCATACGGTAGATCCATGCCTTTACCCAGACCATCAGGATCCACACATTCGTACCCCTCAAAAACATCAGTCACTTCACGTGGTCGAAGATACAATATATCATATACTTTGGATGTTCCTGAAACACTCGACGCCAATCTGTCCGAAGCCAACCACAATGCATGACTCAGGCTCACATCATCCCGCTCATCGTACTGTATCCCTTCCATCCACTCGGCAAACACCTTCAGCCTGTTGTGTAATGTCCCTCTGCGTCGGTATTCGTCAGGGAAACGTGCAGTGGTCTGCATATCATTACACAGGTTTACCATCTTCACCTGCTCAGCCGGATCCTCAGGAAGATAATCCAGCGGAAATATATCTATCCCGACTCTCATATAAGGGAATCCGTGGAAATAGTCCATGTATTTAGGCAGAGTGAAGTACGTCTCATCTGCGATCACGCGTCCCTGCGGCTCCTGATTGGCCGCTATCAGTCTGGGTTCTCTGGCAAACAGCCCCGAAACAACAAAACCTTCCGGGAGCACATCATCCGCTATCCGGAAGAATTTATCGTAATCTGACCTGAGCATACACAGATCGATATCATCATCCCAAGGAATGAAGCCCTTGTGTCTGACAGTTCCAAGCAGCGTGCCACCGTAAGCATAGTACCTGATGTCATGCTCTTCGCAGACACGCTTTATGACTTCCAGGACTTCCAGCTCCGCTGCCCAGGCTCTCTTCATCATCTCTGAAATGACAAAGCCTTCCCTTTCTTCTTCTCTGAAAAACTCAACCGGATTATGCATTAAACTCTCCGCTGGTCACATTTGTATCAGTGGAATCTCCCCAACTCTCCTTATACCCTTCCTCGAACTCCTCCTGAACTACCTGAAGCATCTGTGCGGCAGTCAGCTTACTCTGATATTCGGGGTTGTCAAAAAGATTCTGATGGTCAAATCTGACCTCCTGCCCCTTCTCAAATGATATAGCCGTAAAGTCATGCCCCAACCATTCATAATCTCGCTCACATATGGTATCAGGATCAAAGAATTCCGCCCCAAGTCTGAAGGAATGCCATTCTCTGAGGCGATACGCCGATGAATGGTTTATCGCGACATAGGTGCCGTAGGTCTCATATTCGCTGAAAGAAGAATCCTGTAATCTAGCGCCTTCGACACCATGTATGATCTTACGCCAGAATATATCTCCGGGAATCCTGTCGTTAGCCTCTATCGCTCCTATGAGCTCAAGAACCAGGCCTTTGTTAAAAAGCATATGCTCGGAAATGAAGGATGGACCGATAACCTTTTCCATACCCGGTATCAACCGCCCCATAGTTTCAAAGTACTCCGCGTGATACTCCTGCTTAATATCCAAATATGGCCTGGGCGAACTGCCGTCCTGCGGATTCGAGAACATGGAAAAATTACAACAGGGAAAAGTGTCGCCATCCCATATCAGATAGTACTCATCCTGACATCTGCACGCATATGAGAGTTTAAGGAACTGCTGGTAATACCAGCCGGTAATGCCTCGCGGAAGTTCACGTCCCGCGAGCAGTTCCGCCATCTCAGCGCGTATCTCTTCATGCACATCATCAAAGGGGAGTATGTCGTCTTCATTGATGAAATCCATACGATCCGGATCATAACCTTCCGTGATCCTGCCCTTACATTCATCAAAAAGTTCACCTACCACGCTGCTGCCCAGGATATGTACACATCTGACCGGCATGTATTTGAGATAGTATTTATACTGTCCCGCCAATCTCTTAAAACTGTCCGGTGTTACCAGCACAACGGCATCATACTGTTCACGGTCACGCATTGTATTCATATTATCTGTCTCCCATCATTTATTCTTGAGAACAACATTTACAATCTGTTTCCCGGCATTGTGATCATGATCTTGCAATAGTCTTCGGTTTTATCTCGCATGATCTTAAGTCCCTGAGGCAGATTTTCAAGCGGGAATCTGTGTGTGATAAGCTTCTCGGGATGAAGTGTCCCTTTCCCAAGTCGATCGATCAGATAACTCCAGTCATCTGACTGTGCTCCTGTATAAGAAGCGTTCCAGGTGCCGGTCAGGTACAGTTGCCTCCGCAATATCTGCCAATAAATATCTCGCTCAAGCCTCATGTCTCCGTGAGGATTACCGACTAAAACAATCCGTGCCTCAGGTGCAGTTGCAAGAACAGCTTCGGCTAACGCCGAACTGTTTCCAACACATTCGAGCACGACATCGGCACCAAGTTCATGCCTGCCCGTTATATAGTGTGTCTCATCTACTCCGAGTAGTTCCATACGCCTGCGTTGTGATTCTTTGTTGCCGATGGCATAGACATCCCGATACCCCGCATCCTTCAGTATCATTACCGCAAGACTTCCGATCGGACCGAGACCGATCACGGCGATCTTGAGATTTTTATCCGAGGCTGAATTACCGGAGATTGTCTGTTTTCCATCTGTGTTCCCCGGATCAGTGAGCAACCCGGCTCTTCTGATCGCATGAAGCGCGACTCCCATAGGTTCAAGCATCGCTGCCTGTTCGGAGCTGACCTGATCGGGAATGGTTGCAAGTCTGTCTGCAGGAACGCATACATATTCGGCAAAAGCCCCATCGCGTCTCGATCCGGAATAGTCATAGCTGCTGCACATTTCGTATTTCCCATCAGCACATGCCGGACATTGTCCGCAGGGGATCAGAGGAAATATTCCAACTCTGTGCCCGATAAGTGACGGTTCCGTGTTCTCACCAACATCCTCAACTTCACCAGAGAACTCGTGTCCGGGTATCAATGGATGGATATGTGCCCCTGTTTCATATATTCTGGGGATGTCGGACCCGCATATCCCGCATGCATGTACACGAACCAAAGCTTCACCCTTATCAGGTACGGGTATCGGCCGTTCCTCATATCTGAGGTCTCCTATCTCATACAGGACATACGCTTTCATATAGTTCTCCGTTTATATCTGCATTCGCGGGCCATCATCGGCCTTCAATTATATCCTTGTATCTGTCAAGGTCACCTGTCGTGGTAATCTTGAAGTTATTCTCGTCACCCGGGATCATGGCTATATCCATGCCCGCCACGACCGCAGGTTCAGTCGATCCGCATATATCTCTGATCCTGTCCGGGATAAGTGACTGATTCGCGCGAAGGTATTTACCAAACTTAAATGCCTCCGGCGCCTGTCCGGCAAATATTCGCCCACGATCCAGAAGGCCGGACACTCTCTGCCCTCCGTCGCTCAGGTACACTGTATCCTTCATCGGAAGGACCGGCATGGCTCCGTCATAATCGGCACAGGCGGCCAGACAATCCGAAATGATCTGATCTGTGGTAAGCGGTCGAACTGCATCCTGAACCAGTACAAGTGAATCGTTCTCAAGTACCCCCTTAAGATCGATCAGACCATTATATATAGATAACTGCCTCGTCTCTCCCGGATGAGAGAAACCGATCCGAACTGATCGATGAAAACCGATCATGTCATTAAGATCTGATATGATCTCATCCTGCCAAACGTCCGATGCCACGATCTGTATAGCATCTATTTGCGGATGCCGGCACAGAGTGGCCAGAGATCGCGTAATGATCATATGTCCACAGACCCTGATATACTGTTTGGGTATATCGGATCCCAGCCTGGTGCCGATTCCTCCGGCCGAAACTATCGCCCCATTCACCTGATCATCTCCCTGATGGAGGACAAAGTATCTGCATATGAACGATCATGTCCAAACAAAAGTGTAGTACCGAGTACAAATCCCTTAACCCCCATCGGAGCAAATGTTTTGATACGCTCCGCACTGCATGCTCCGTCCCAGTAAACTTCAAAATCCATTTCCTCACGATATGTCAGAAGTTTCTTAATCTTCTCGCCGACATACGGAAGATACATCTGCGCTGCATTGCCGGGATTAACTGACATGACAAGAACCTTTTTGATAATACGGAGCATCTCATATACCGTCTCGACACTGGTTCCCGGATTGATAGCGATGCCGGGAATGAGCCCGGCATTGATTATCTTTTGTAAAGTAGTCGAAGGATGATATTCGGCTTCGGGATGAATATATATAGTGTCACCCTTCTTCAGATTCTTGATAAACAATTCTACGGTATTGTTCGGATGTT
Organism: uncultured Lachnospiraceae bacterium; assembly: GCA_905234595.1. Classification (GTDB taxonomy): domain Bacteria; phylum Bacillota; class Clostridia; order Lachnospirales; family Lachnospiraceae; genus XBB2008. The sequence goes on from CAJOID010000001.1 coordinate 81,490, forward strand.
CCACCATCAAATGCACATCCAGAGGCTTCTGTGTAGCCGACCGGATATAGCTCATATCGTTCAACGACATTGCGTAATTGGGTACATATCGTCCATCCATGATATCGATATGAAAAGAGTCAATGCCGGCACTTTCAAGTGCACGAACCTCATCCTCCAGATGACCGTAGTTGGCACACATCATGGAGGCCATCAGTTCAATATGGGATAATGCGGATGTGTTTTGATTATCGTTATGGCTCATAGCGTCCCTCTCCTTCATTTTAAACTATTTACATGTTAAGCGCATCAATCAGCCTTTGGCTGCTCCTATCATCAGAAAAGGCGTGCATTTCACGTCGTATCCGCTGGCGTTTGTCCCGTGCTGTATCATTTCCCGTGATGACATCCCGTACAAACTGCAAAAAGTCTTCAAAGCCATATATTTCTACGCCGGGAAGATAATCCCTGATATTGTCAAACACAAAGCCTCTGCTTTGCTCATACTCTTCCACGTCATCAAGCGTAAAACCGATCGGTCTGTCAAGAAGCAGGTAATCAACAGCAGCCGAGGAATAGTCGCTTATAAGAGCATCAGCATGTCCGAGTATTTCATTTATCATCAATCCGGCATCATATATCGTCTCATTCTCCAGACTCACTATATTGGAGAACTCACCGATATGGAGCATACTCACATCCTGAACAGGATGGATCTTGATTATCATCAGAGTATCATTGTCAGCTAATAATCTATTCAGTTCCTCCATAGCTTTATTATCCGGTACTATCGGCAACCCCGTTTCTCCACCCGGTGCCCGCTCATCAAGATCTGACAGCTGAGATACCGGAGTCCTGAATGTCGGTAGCCAGAAGATATACTTTGATGCTCTCCTGATCTTCAACTTATCTCTCCAATCAGAGGCGGGATGGAACAACAGATCCTCCTTGGGATATCCGGTAATGAGAATCTGATCTTCCCGTAAACCGTAAATTCTTTGATGTATTTGTGAATAAAGCGGACTTATGACTATATTGTACTCATAGCGATGCTCACATCTGGCAAAGGTTGTCCTTGTCTTGAAACCGCAGCCGTGCCAAAGCTGCACCCGGATCTGGCCCTCCCTCGGATATCTGCAGAAGCCGTATGCATCCGTCATAAAAATGTATTTCGCAAGACACAGGTTCCTGTAATACTCTCTTCGCTCCGTCTCATCATCGCTTATGGAACTGCTCATTGGCAAAAAACTGACATTCTCATATTTTTCCTCATATGATACAAATTCTGCCGGATCCTTTACAAGCCATACCAGCTTATATTTCTCATTGAAATGTATCGAGAGCATATATTCAAACAGTGCTCTTGCATTATCATAGAAATCAGTCCCTCTGACATAAGACGATACCGGTGGACCGCTGCGAAAAATGATTATATTCTCCAACGGCAAGCCTGAGTATTCCTCTCTGTATGAAAGATAATATGAAGAGTCCCTGTTGGCATAGAAGTAAATGGTCTCAAATCTGCCTTCAACACCGGGCTCCTTTAATAAAAGGTCGTAATACTCCATATAATAACCATCTGTTATGATTATCGCTGAAGAATCCGGTATCTCACTTATTTTTGATAGCGGATATACCTCTACACTGATATTGTCCACATCAAAGCTTCCCTGCTTGCGCTCATTTTCATCCAAAACACCGCGGATTTCAGGGAAATCCCCGTATACGGACAATATCTCCCGGATATATGACGGATTATATTTGACAAGATATACCGGTCTTCCCATAATCTCGGGTATCGTTGTCGCATCGAGTTTTCTCAAACGATTTTTTTCATTTCCTGTTCCGATCATATCTTTGCACCCCCTGCAGCAGGTCTCAGATAATAATCCCAAGGGCAGAACTGTTCAAGATCAATACAGGTGATCCTGCGCTTTTCACATTCTTCATTAATGGAGCGATAGATCTTGTAATTGGATGCAACAATAACATCTGCCGTATTATATGCATCCTTCACATCGATACAGACGCACTTAATATCTGTGTCGAAATCCGAAGTCAAGCTCACGAATTTCTCCGGATCCCGGTCCGTCACCATGATCGTCCTGCCGGCAGGACCACCGGAAAAAGCATTATTAGTAACGTCGCCGTAAAATGACAGGAAGGCGTTCCCCCTCGGACCGCATCCCCAGAGAAGAAGTCCCTTCTCAGGAAGCAGACTCATGAGTTCATCCTTCCGCCTGTATAGCTGCCCCTCAAAATCACTGTCGGAATCCGCCCAAAATTCGTCAAAATCATTTTGCAGAAGATACTCATGCTTCCGGGCGTGCCGTTCGTCAACAAAGTATCGCTCCGGCAGATTATTTCTGAAATAATCCCGGATAAAAAAATAATAACCTCTTCCCGCCTGCAAATCCCGACAATTACGTACCACAGTAAAAGATCGGTTCAAAAGTAATCCATATAAACTTCGTCCCTCAAAGGAATCTGCATCCGTGCCCATATCTTCCATTGCCTTAGACAAGGCTCTGTAAAGATTCCGAGGATCCTGATTTGCAGATATCTGAGTAGAGGTTCCATACCGGTATTTTATAAGCGGATGTGTACCACATATATTTATAATCCTATGGGATTTCAAAAGGCACATGACAGAAAAATAGATGTCATTTCCGGATGACAGATTCTGAAATACGATATCATTATTTCGGAGAAATTCAGAAGAATAAACCTTATTCCATGGGGTAAGAGAAAAACCGGACAAGGAGTTTTCCGACAGGTTATTAAGTGCATATATATCCCCGGACTTAGGACCCGGTGGACAAACCATCCTAGGAGCATCAATCGTATTATCATTCTGATGCTTCATGAATTCAAAACTGCAGATAGCCATATCCGCCCTTTGACAATTTATAACCTGCCAGGCTCTTTCAAGATAATCAGGCAAATATATATCGTCCGAATCCAAAAAGGCAATATACTCTCCTCTCGCCTCCTTGAGGCCCAAATTTCGGGCTGCTCCGGCTCCCTTCTCACCCGAATTCCGTATAATACGTATCCGGCGGTCACTTTCCTCCCACCGCCTCAATATCCTTAGGGTATCTTCATCATCCGAGTGATCATCCACGCATAATAATTCAAAATCTGCATAAGACTGAGTCAGGACAGACGGAATACTCTCATCCAGATACTTTCCGGTATTATATATGGGCATGATTATGGTTATCATAAGTTCATCAAGAATAACTAACATCTGAAACAAAACGCTCTAGATCACTTTTGTCTCTTTCATTAAGTATCCTGCTCTTAGTTTTTGAATTAATCACAGCTCTGTTTCTTTGAATCAGTGCTTCTCTGTATGAATTCAGATAATCACGAGGCACCTGCAATACTTGTCTTTGAATTACATTCCTTTCAAGATCTAGAATAACAAGCTCAGATGTATTACCTGTAGAAGCTATGATTTTCCCCTCATGAAGACCCGCATATGAAAACACAGTTCGAGCCGATGAAGCATTATTATACTCCGAATTACATATTTCTCTGAACCTTTCATCTTCATGAATCTCACCGGTTACAGTTTCTATTCGAAGAACCATGTTGCCGGTTTCAGGAAATGCCCAAATGCTTTTACCATGTGCCATACACCCGACATAAGTACTGTTTCTGCAATTCACTGGTATGCCATAAGAATTATACTTATCATTTCCCAATTCCCACTTGATTATACTTTCCCCTTTTCGTGGAAAAAGCCAAATACTGTTATCGTTGTCAATGCAGATACTGGAGTACCCTGTAGTTCCTACTCGAATAATCTCCACATTACCGGTCGTAATACAATACTTCATAACAGCATTCAAATTACAAAAAGGGGCATAAATAATATTATCATGAAGAATACCCGACCGAAAATACAGGTCATTTATCCTATCAGCTAAAGGGGAAAAACCATCCATCCATTGATCAACTATTCTTACTGAATAATCGCATAAATCCACTTCAACAATTCCGTGAAAACGGGTTGGAAGCATTATCAACCTCTCATCACATATGAAGCTACGATATATTCGCGAGGTCAACTCTTCACCCCCAAAATCCAAAAAATGCCTTTCAAATTCTTTTGTTTTAAGATCATATTTCACCAATTCCCAGGCTGCATGCGGAACTGCGTAAAGAGCACCATCTTTATACAACAGTTCGCCATACTCTCTGGATAAACTGTGCTTTTTCGCAGTCAATTCGCCCAAGTATTCTACCCCTGTCGAATCATACTTGAACAGTCCATCTCCAACAATTGAAGGGAAATATATACAGCCATCTATACTAATGCAGTTTTCAAAGCCAATCCCTAGAATACCCAACTATTATCTCCTCTTTTTCATTGATCACTTCACATGCTATCAAGCACGGAATAAAAACGATCAGTGATTCTTATTCTTTCACATTCAATTTCATCTCTTAACACTGATGGATTAATCGCAATAATGTCCATAAGTTTGTCTGTTTTCTCTATATACTCGAGCGTCAAACTTGACATATGCAGGTCAAAAAACCTAAATCCATATTCGTTATAAAGCAGCCGAAACATATTAATACTCTCATCACGATTCAACGCTCTTTTGAGATTATGTTCAACCGCAATTATCCCAATTCGATTATTGCCTAAAGTATTCTTTGCCCCTCTAATTACCATAGGCTCGAATCCTTCCACATCGATTTTCATCACTTCAATATGATCTATCCCATTTGTCAAGCAATAATCATCTATCGTAGTGACTTCTCTTAAATCTGCTCTTACTATTGATTCATCCTGTTGCACAACAAAACTATTATGCCCCGTTTTTTCATATTCATAGAATCTCAACGTTTCCTCTCTGTCTGAGACACCCACATCATTCCAGATAATATTCTTAAATCCATTAATATTTATATTCATTCTTGCCTTATCTGTTGCACGAGCAGATGGTTCAAAAGCATATATAATTCGGCTCATAGGCGAAAAAAAACAGGATACAATCCCTCGGCATGCGCCAACATCGAACACACATTCTGCATAGTCAATATACTCTCTGAAAAAGCAAAGAAGGGGATAACAGTCAAACGGTAGGCCAAATTTTGCTAATAATCGATTGTTTACTCCCGAATCAAGATAATTCTTGAATCCAAAACAGTTTTTTAATACCACCTCATAATTAGGTAATTCAATTACTTTTGAAATAGCATATCCAGCTCTTTCTTTGATTGGATCAACATCACTATATACCGATAATGGATACCCTGCCCCCTCATCAAAAGACACATAATCAAAAATATCATCAATGATACTCTTGTATTCTACACCGGAATCTTTTTTCCTTTTTAACAATTCTCTAATCAAACCATCCGAAATGACCGCGTAATTTACGCTCTCATATTTGTTTAGCAAATAACAGATTTCTTCTCTAAACTTCGAACTTACTCCCACCAAGATAGTACTATCTAACAACAAACGATCATCATTAATCGGAGTTACCTTCTTTCCCCAAAAAAATGTGTTTTCTTCAATTTGTTCAGTTACCAAATATCCCAGAACATTACTCCGTTCAGCATTGTTTAGGCGTTCCATTATTTTTTCAGCTACTAAGCCTGTTCCGTAGATACATAGTTTCATCCAACGAAATAAAGCTTTCAATTCATCCACAGTTTCAACCAATAATGGAGGTAACTGTTTCATTCCACACTTATCTGTAAATGGAATTCGCAATTTATCTTTCATCAATAAGCAATTCACATCGACATCCAATGTATCACTATGGCTTGATCGCATACTGTAATATGTTTTCATTCTCTCTGTGTGTGTTTCACATCTAAATAGGTTCAGGCGCTTTATATCATTATCTTCGGAGTAAACATTCACAACTGAGGATAATGCATTACTTGTTTTTAAACACCAAGATGAATACATTTCCTTCAGAACTCTCTTGTCATAAATCAAAGCATTCAGCCGTTCAATGTATTCCATGAACAAGGTCTTTTCCATGCCTTCCAGCACCATAACTTTTTGACATGCCGCGATATATCTGCAAGGAATGACAGAATAACCCTCTATCCCCTTAGGTGAAATGTCCACGCACACCCCAATACTATTATTCCATGGATCGAAAACATCCTGTCTTACATCTTTAGGAAAAACAAAATTGCCCAAACTATAAAAGATTACTCCGGTCTTATATCTCTCAAAGCCTTGAGTACAATGTGGGTGCATACCAATAACCAACGTGGCCCCAATGTCAATCAAGTATTGATATCTTTCAACTACATATGGCGTTGGGATTGGACAATGCTCCATACCTCCATGAAATATAACAATGACCTGTTTTCCCTCTTCCCTTTCTTTCCGAATATATCCAGATAGTAACTTCACATTATAACCAGCAACTCCCGGGCTGCTGTCCTCTGCAACCCCAAACTCATTCTCACATACGGAGAAAATACTTATTTTTACATCTTTTGACTCTATCCGTAGTGGCTCATAGGCACTCATCAAGTTCTTCCCGGCACCCACATATAGCATTTTCTCGGTTTCAAGAATACGGATGGAATCCATTATGCACTTTTCACCATAATCCCCAAAATGATTATTTGCCAGATTTGCTACATCAAAATTACATTTTTTTAACATTCGGATTATGGATTTATTACATATCAAGTTAGGTCCCGTTTTACTGATTGGAGAGTATGAACTCTCATCTCCGAGTGCACACTCCAAGTTAAAGATCGAATAATCCGAGTGCTCTGTGATGTCATTAATACCATCAAAAGTAACATCATATTCTTTAGTCAACTCATTAATCTTTAGTTCCTTTAGACAAACATCCCCAAAAACAGATAACAGCATTTTTATAACCCGTCTTTCTGCGAAAGACACCAATGCGGTTATGAAACCGGTGGCTTCCGCTAATTTATTATCTTAAAGTTTCTTTCCTTCTGTTAT
>CAJOID010000002.1 GCA_905234595.1 uncultured Lachnospiraceae bacterium
GACGCCCGTTTTCTCGGCCCAGATATAATACCAGCTGTCTTTCACTTCAAATACCGTCGCATCCAGCGAAAAGGCCCTGAAGGAAAACTCGTCATCGGCAGCGCAGGTCATTTTCCCCTTTTCAACCCATGCATCCTTGATCGGATCGGACCCGGTGCATTCCAGTACATATGGGCGGATCGCCCATATATCATCCTTATCTCCGCCGGCATAGTATATGTACCATTTCCCGAAAAGGAAATGCAGCTCCGGCGCCCATATATGTATGCTCTGCGGTCCGGATTCGTGCTTATGCCATATTTCGATCTCCGAAGCTGTCTGCAGCCCTTCGAGAGTTTTGGCCCTGCGCAGGATGATCCGGTCATACTCCGGCACGGATGCAGTGAAATAATAGCTGCCGTCATCAGCTTTGAGAATATACGGATCCGCTCTCTGCAGAATCCACGGCTCGTTGTATCTAAGATCCTCACTCATTTCCCGTACTCCTTCCAATACAAACTGTTTCAATCGGCTGCATATTTCACACCCCAGACCGTGGTATTGGCTCCCACAGCCGAGAAAGTCATCACATCAGTTCCCGCTTCGTCTTTCATCTGACAAAAGATTCCCTTATATTCCGTTCCATCTATCGTGACTGACATATATGGCTTGCCGTCTGTGACGGACCACTCGCCCGATGATTCCCTGCCGGAGACCGATCCGTCATCATTCAGATACAGGATCACCGGATTGGCTATCTCATTATTTATTTCCGTACCCTGATTCGTCACAAAATACCGTCCCGTAAGCCCGGACCGGTCATAACCCGTATCTGATACCGTCTCACCGCCTGTCTGATAGGGAAGCTCACACGGCCAGCCGTCCTCATTTATATAGATCTGATGTACACGCGGCGAATGATCCTCTCCTTTGTCATTAAAGCGGGTATGATATACCACATACATTTTGCCGTCATCATCGATGAATGCGGAGTTGTGTCCTGTGGCCATATATGCCTTTTCCAGGCTGGGCAGCTTGTAATTACCGGAGAGTTTCAGACCGAAGTTCTGATGCAGAGCGCTTTTCTCCGGATATGCTCCGTTCATGTCCACATATGTACCGTCGACCTTATCCGATCTGAACACACGTATCTGATATCCTCCGTTCGAGGTAAGTGCCCCGTATGATACATAGAGGTAATAGTAGCCGGAGGCCTCGTCATACAGAATGTACGGTCCCTCTATGGAAATGTGACCGCCTCCGAGCAGACGTTTGCCGAAATATGCGTCAACACCGGCCGCCTCATCTGTCTCCGGATGTATCACTTCACCGGTAGCCGGATCCAGCTCCAGCAGAAAGATCCCGCCGCTCCAGGATCCGTATACCATCCAGAGCCTGTCATCGGCATCATAGAAAACGGTCGGGTCTATGGCATTCGGATAGTCCTCGTAATTGTAGCCGCCGCCTTTGATATAGTGCTTGCGGGCATAGTCTTCGTCCACGTAATCCAGTACATCCGTGGCTTCCAGCTGTTTGGAGCCGAAACCGGAGTAAATGAGGGCTTTCTGCCATTCATACGGACCCTCCGGAGAATCGGATGTGCCGAAACACAGATTGGATGCATTCCAGGTCGAGGAAGTGCAATAATACATGCAATACTTGCCCATGGTCCTGTTGTATATCACATCAGGTGCCCATACATGAGTCGCCTTGTCATCGGTCGGTATCAGGCTGCTCTTGTCTCCGGCATATGCAAATGCTTCGTCCGCAACCTCATATATCTGACCGTATACCGGATTGGTCTTCATATAGTTATCCGCGATCATCTCCCAGTTGGTCAGATCCATGCTCTTTGCGGCGGTCATATGAGAGCCGAATATGTAATATGTCCCGTCAGCCTTAAGTATTGAGGGATCGTGCACGGCTACCCCGGGGGATGATACGTCTCCCTTGGCTATTCCGTCATATGAAACCGTATAGTTGTACTCCGTTTTCACAGATACCTCCCCGTCTCCCGTGCCGGTATTCACCTGTGATCCGTTCTGCGCACATCCCGCAGACATGATCATCACTCCGGCCAAAACTCCTGCCATGATCTTTTTGTTCATAACCGCCTCCGTATTTCCGAAAAAAACAAAAGCTCTCAGGGACATTGAATGTCCCTGAGAGCCTCATCTTTGTTTTAATATCATCTAAACTATTTTAGTTCTTCTTGAATTAAGATAACATGCCCTCAAAATATATGCAAGTACTTTTGAGCGCATTTTGAAAAAATGTTTCGGCAGGTCAGATCCTGGCTACTCCGCTGTCGCGCGCTGCCTGTGCTGCGGCTGCAGCTACGGCATCCTTGACTCTGGGGTCGAATGCCTTGGGCAGGATGTTATCTGCCGAGAGTTCCTCATCCGGGATCAGACCGGCGAGTGCCTTGGCTGCGGCGATCTTCATTTCGTCATTTATATCGGATGCGCGTACATCGAGAGCTCCGCGGAAAATACCGGGGAAGCAGAGTACGTTGTTGACCTGGTTCGGGTAGTCGCTGCGACCGGTCGATACCACTGCGGCGCCTGCTGCCTTCGCCTCATCCGGGAATATCTCGGGAGTGGGATTTGCACAAGCAAATACGATCGGATCCTTCGCCATGCTTCTTACCATATCCTGAGTGAGTGTACCCGGTGCGGACGTCAGCGCCTTTTATCACTTCGGCAAGAGTTCCTTTTTCCTTATTAAAGTTAGTGATCTTCGCCATCTCCTCCTTCACGGGATTTAAGCCCTCGCGTCCCTCGTAGATGGCTCCCTGACGGTCGGTCATGATGACATTCTTAAGTCCCATGGCCATGAGCAGTTTAATGATGGCGATGCCTGCTGCCCCCGCACCGGAAGTAACGATCTTGATATCCTCGATATTCTTGCCTACGACTTTCAGCGCATTCATCAGTCCGGCCAAAGTGATCACGGCCGTTCCGTGCTGATCGTCATGGAAGATCGGTATATCACAGCATTCCTTAAGCTTCTTCTCGATCTCGAAACATCTCGGAGCGGCTATATCCTCCAGATTGACTCCTCCGAAGCTACCTGCGAGCAGGCGGACCGTGTTTACTATCTCATCAACATCCTTGGATCTGATGCACAGCGGTATCGCATCCACATCACCGAAAGCCTTGAAGAGCACGCATTTACCCTCCATGACCGGCATTCCGGCTTCAGGACCTATATCCCCCAGTCCCAAGACCGCGGTTCCGTCAGTCACTACAGCAACCGTGTTCCATCTGCGGGTAAGGTCATAACTCTTATCTATGTCCTTCTGTATCTCGAGACACGGCTGTGCGACACCGGGCGTATATGCGATACTCAGCGCTTCCGAGCTGTCTACCGCAGCACGGCACTTAATCTCGATCTTACCTTTCCATTCCTCATGCTTCTCCAGCGATACTTTTGCATAATCCATTTATATACAGGCTCCTTTCAAAATGGTCTCAGTCTCTGATCAGCTTCTCGAGTCTGAGTATCTCAAACCCTTCCGCCTTACCTTTGAGCCGTATGGAATCACCCAGCGACGTGCACACAGCCCTGTCCCCAAGTATATCCGCAACGACTCTTGATATCAATACCTGACCTCCAGGAGCATTGGCCTCAAGTCTGGCGGCTGTGTTGATCGTATCGCCTATCGCAGTATAGTCCATACGCTTCGGCGCACCCACGTTACCTATGACCGCAGGTCCCCAGTGGACTCCTATGCCGAAATCGACCGTACGACCGAACCTTTCCTGAAGTTCCTTACCCAGAGCCACAGACCCCTCCACCATGTCCATAGCTGCACAACAGGCCAGATATACCGGATCCTCCTGCTCAACCGGGGCATTCCACAGAGCCATCGTACAGTCGCCGACGAACTTATCCAGAGTACCGTGGTTACGCATGATGCAGTCGGTAGTCAGAGTCAGATAGCGGTTGATGATCTCGATGACAGTCTCGGGATCGAGCGCCTCGCTCATCGTCGTGAAGCCTCTGACATCAACAAAAAGCGCCGCCACATCCTTGAGCTGCCCGCCCAGCTTAAGCGCCGAGCTGCCCTGATCAAGGAGCTGCTTCATGATCGCGGGATCTATATAATGACCAAAGGTGTTGGTTACTTTCTTTTTTTCACGCTGGGCGCGTACATAGTTGAGCGCCACGCTGCCGACGAACACGCACAGCACGAACAGCGGTATCCACAGCACGTGCAGGATATGTCCCGCGCGGTATGCGAGCATACAGATGAGGATCCAGCCTCCGATGAGCGCGATAGTGTAGATCACCGACCAGCGGACCTTTCTGTTTCTATAGAAAAGACATGAAGCGAAGACAGCCGCGAACAGTATGATCAGCTGCAGCTCTTCTGACACGCTCTGCGGGAAGAATCCCCTCTCGAAAGCATCGATCAGATTAGCCTGGAATTCAACGCCGTACATGGGCGCGGCGTGATCGATCGAGGTCGGGTATGAGTCCTGCATACCCACCGCATACGGACCGATCAGCACGACCTTACCAGCAAAGAACGCAGGATCGATAGTGCCGTCCAGCAGATCCGCCACCGAGATATTGTCATAGTAGCCACCGCCTGCTGCCGTATAGGGGATATAGTAGAAGCCTCCGTCGGTCGCGGGATTTTCTTTTGTGGCCTGTCCGGTGTTCTCACAGTACATCTCGTATATAACTCTCGCAAAAGAATATACATCTCCGGATCCGGGCACGCTCTCGTACAAAAGAGCATGGCGCAGTATCGCGTCCTGATCCTCCATGGCATTGATATGGCCTATACGCGTCACGGCATAGAGTTCATCGAACGGCTCATCCCAGCCCACGATGTTATCGGACATATAGAAGTCATCACCCTCGACTACGAGTTCCCTGTCGTAGGTGGCGACTGCGGCTACGACGACATTGCCTTTTGATGCAGCGGCACTCACCAGATGAGCGTCGGCATCGGGATCCGCACTCTCACCTACATAGAGCGTATCGACACCGATAGCTGCAGGGATACGGCCATCAGGATCGCTGTTTAGGTACTCGATCGCCTCCGCCATGATATGTCTCGACCACGGCATCGGGCCGATCTCGTCCAGCGCACGCTGATCCATGCCCACGACAACGATGTCGGTGTTCACGATCCCGCCACGCTGATAGAGCGCGTCGGATACTACACCGTCAGGGACATAGAGCAGTCCCGTACCCGCGATCACACATGCTACAACGCTCACGGCCAGAGCGACCGCGAGCGTTACAAAAGATTTACGTAGTTTTCCGTTCATATCTTTACCATATCCTATATGATCAGTATACATCCTCCAGCTTAAGCACGTACACCCGTCGTGCAAAAGGATCACATACATAGAGACTGCCGTTATCTATAAACAGACCTCTCGGAGATACCGGATACATCTCGATATCCAGCTCATCGCCTTCTCGCTGGAGGATCGTGGTGACCTTATTATTCCGGATCATGCGCACTGTGGATGATACGGTATCTGCCACGAATACGGTACCGTCGTCAGCGACTGCCACACCCTGCGGATAGCGGAATGTAGCTTTTTTGATGGAGCCATCGCCCAAGCCTCCCTCAGGAGTCTCTTCACCGGTACCGGCTATGACCTCGATCTGACCATCCTTAACTCGCACGATGCGGTTAGCGGCAGTCTCGGCTACATAGATGTAATCGCCGGCTGCGTACAGACCCATGGGACCATTCAGCCCCTCGGCCACTGTTGTGACCTCACCGTCCGGAGTAACCCGGCGGATAGCACCCTTGCCGGTCTCGGATATATAGAGGTTACCGGCTTCATCCGTAGTCAGGCCTGTAGGCGTATCAAACTTCACTCCGAGATCGCCGATCTCGAGCTCCTCAGAATATCCGTTGACTGTCTGTGTAGTAGTGGAACTGATCAAACGGATCGCATTATTCTGGGTATCGGATACGGCATATCCGTTCAGAAAAGGACTGATCGCCCAAGGCTCCTTGAAGAGGCTGTCCTTAAGCTCCGAGTCATTGTATCCGCCGAGGGGCTGGCCGTACATATCTTCGACACTTCCTTTTCCGGCATAGATGGATCCGCTGATGCTGTTGATGAGCCAGATCTGCTTGCCATACACATCGGTCACCAGGAATCCCTGATCGGCTATGAGCGCGATGGAACTCGGCTCGCACAGCACATCCAGACCACCCATGGTCTGAGTCGCCACGTTCTCGACTGTACCGGCCTTCTTGCCATTATTCACGACCGCTACGATCACACTGATCACAATCGCCAGCACAACCACCGCTGCTGCAATGATGATGAGCAGACGGGGATTGTTCTTAATCGCATTTAGTTTTTCTTTTTTTTCAGTTTTAGATTTGTTTGTGTTGGTTTCCATGTTTATAATCAATCGTCACCCTGAGTGTCGCCACTGCCGGAATCTCCGCCATCATTACCCTGCGTTCCGTCGGTGTTGTCACCGGAGTTACCGGGCTGGGTGTCTCCGGACTGGGAATCGCCCTTTGCAGGAATCATTGGATCTGTCGTGGTTGTGTCATTATCATCTCCGGAAGTCAGATCATCACCACTTTGCGGATAATCATTATTTCCACCCTTGTCAAAAATCGGGAATCCTAATCCTTCTCCTTTACTGGTGTCATCCGAGATTCCGCCATTATCATCATCGTAGTCTCCGCCTTTACCTGTTTCCATATCTCCCAGATCTCCGATGTCACCCTTGTCATCCGAGCCGGGTATACTCTTGCCGCCCGGGAATGGTATCAGCTCATCATCCTTGCCGCCGGGAGTCTTTCCTCCGCCGGAGCTAAAGCTGCCTTCACCTTTAAGCTCACCTTCTCCGGTCGGTGCAGAGCCACTATACTGGCCGTTGTTATTAATCTCTGCGCCTTCATTATTAACTATAGAAGCGTTATTAGTAATCAGACCATACTCTTCTATGTTTATCTCACTACCGGAATTATTCTCAATCTGACCATTATTGGTAAGCACACCATAATACTTGACATTTAACCTTCCGGGATGTCCATCTGTATCTCCGTTAACCAGCATGTTATAGTTGGTCAGAGTTCCGGTGACATTAATGGTGTTTTTACTCAGGTTAGCAAGGAGTCCGTTGTTTTCAAACTCTCCATCTGAAGCAATATTAATGGTTCCGTTATTCTCAAATATCGCATAATTCCCAAAGTATGCATTAGCTTCTACATCAATAGTTCCATTATTCTCCATCGATCCGCTGCCATCCATACCTCCGTTATAGAAGCTTCCTCCTTGGATCTCCAGACTGCCGTAATTTACAAAGCTTCCGGCATTATATACAAAAGCATCCTCTCCTAAGGTCACTGTTCCATTATTCACCATGCTTCCATAGTTCTCTATGTATGCATCCTCATCAACAACCAAAGTAACACCAGATGCGATAGTCAAGCTATACTGAGAACCTACAACAAGCATTTTTCCTTCGGGAATCGTAAGATCCGATCCAATCGTGATATCACCCTGCAGGCTGATGGTTGAAGTGTTTTCATCAGCCAGAGCAGCTGCCAGCCCTTCCGCACTAGTAACCAACTGACTGAATACAGCAGAAACAGTTACATTATTCTCCGGCATGGTAAATGTGAATACGTTCGCTGTAGCAGTTTCATCGTAATCAATATAGTTTGAGTTACCCGATATAATGTTAAGGTACTGCATCTCATATCCTTCAGCCGGTGTAACTGTCAGAGTGACGGTGGTGCCGGCTTCCAGATTGGTTATATCATTATTGCCGGAAGTAGCAACTACTGTGCCATCTGTCATTCCATCAGCAATTGTTACGCAGTAGCCATCTCCGCCTTCGCAATGGATTGTCGCATTAAAGAGACAGTCATTTCCACTTAAACTACGTGACTTCAAGTTGTTCCATTGTCCTCTGCTGCCGGGATAGTAAACATCTGTAATAGAACTGCAGTTATAGAACATTCTGTAAGGAACAGATGTCAACGACAATGGAATATGTACTTCTTCTATATCATCATCACCATCGAATACATTATCTCCATACGAGCAGGAACTCTCTGCCAGATCAACTCTCCGCATGTCACCGCTGGAGCAATATGCAAATGCATAATCTCCTACTTCTTCACATCCCGCAGGTATAGATACACTGCCCAGATAGTAGCAACCCCTGAAGGCGGACTCTTCTATATGTGTGATATTATCGCTAAGTTCTATTCCGGTAAACGCTTCATTAGTGCAGTATGCAAAAGCATACTCTCCGATAGTTGTCACCGTTGAAGCAATACTGATATTCGAAGAGGAAAGTGAATACGCACCATAGAATGCGTTGGAACCAATCCGTGTAATGCCATCCTCTATATTTATGGATGTGATTCCCGAATAACTGTAGGGCCTGCCATTTACGCCATAGTCTGCCATCGGACCATCGCCAAATACTGTGAATAGACCTTCTTCATCGAGCACGAAGAACGCATTCTGGTCATCTTCTGCTGCACAACTTCCGCTATAATTTATATTGGGAGTTCCGCTTGTATCTACAGTTCCGGTACCTGTGATCGCATTTCCGGCAAACAGACCGCTGTCTGTTACTCTGCTACCTGCATTGTTAACAAACGATCCAAGATTACCTACCCGGCCTGTTGTACCATTTACAAACCGTCCGGCATCATCACCAACACCGTTATTGAATACCGAGTTGCGCTTGATGTAGAATCTGCCGTTATTAATGACAGTATTGATGCTCTTATTATTAATGGTACCGCAGCATACGAGTTCGCCATTATTCGTCAGGGTACCTGAGTTATTGATCACACCTCCGGCTGCGATGGTAAGCGTCTTTCCGGCTGATACGATCAAACTCGTTCCACTGTCAACTACCAGGATCTTATTAGCTCCTATGGTAAGATCCGAATCAAGTGTCAGATCGGAAGTGATCCTTACCGCAGAATTAGCATTCAACAGAGTCTGCAGCTCGGCTGCTGTGGAACCGTTAAACGTTGTCGCATTCTCCCATGAAACAAATTCAACATTTATGCTAACTGCCTGTGTCGGCATAATGAACATACCTGTTTCAACAGGGATCTCTGTGCCATTTGTCCCCGTTACGGTAATCTTACCTGTTTCATATCCCTCATTCGGTGTAGCAACGATGGTGATCTGCTCACCACCCATTACTGTTTGAGTGGCACCGATCTCGTTTTCTCCTATGAATGCTTTGACATTACCACCGGCTTCCGTATACTGTACAGATACGGTGTTCAGATGATTGAAATAGTAGAGTTTCGCATCAAGGAAATATGAATTTTCCTCCGGATCTATGTTGATAGCATTCCATGTGGCTTCTGTTCCGCCATAATAGATTGATTCCAATGCATAACAATATCTGAATGCACTCTTCTCTATGGTCGTAAGAGTCCCATTAGAATCCAAAATGGTGACAGTAGTCAATTTAGAGTCAAAATCAAACGTTCCATCAAGAATTCGGGTAATACCGGAAGGAATGGTAATACTCTCAAGTTCTCCCATGTCTTCCAAGGCCCCGTAGGCAATTCTTTCCAAACCGGAAGGCAGATTCAACTCGGATATCTTAGTATTGGCAAATACGCTGGCGCCATACCAGGAAGAATAGGAAGTACCTAACTTCTTAAGTGTATCCGGCAGAGTGATCGAATCCAGCTTACTGCAGTTTTTGAATGCACCATCCGGGAGAGTCTCCAGCGTATTCGGAAGCCGTACACTTGTAAGGTTCGTGCATCCCATAAACATCTTTTCGCCCATTTCGGTTCTTCCATCGGCAAATGTTACTGTCGTAATGGCATCACAACCTTCAAATACTCTTTCACTAAATTCCGGTGAGGCCGGTATTGTTACGGATGTAAGCTTCGTTGCATTGAATGCGCTTTCTCCAATATATACATCTGTATCAGGTATCGTTACACTCGTTAACTGTTTACACCAGTTAAAGGCATTTGCTCCAACTCTTTCTATCGAAGCAGGCAAAACAACCTCGGATATATATGTGTATTCAAATGCTTCCCTACCTATCCGGGTAACCGTATCCGAGAACGAAACGCTTCTAAGGGCTCTATAATTCGAATCTACGTTGTTGCTTGGAGAGGAGTAATATCCCTGGGCAAAATAATCTCCGACTTCAGTTACACCATCCTCAAATACAATACTCCTAAGCGAAGATCTGAATGAATACCACGCATTTGAATGACTGTTGGAAGAGGTATAATCGTCTGTGGAACCGATACCCAGTACATGAAGAGTTTTACTTCCTGAATTAACAGTATCATCATCCAGATAATAATATGCCGAATCGCCACAGATTCCGGTATTCTCAGTGATTGCAACAGTACCAGTGATCGTTCCGACTGTAGCGGAAGAGGTTTGTACTATCCTGCCTGTATTGTTTATAGTTGCACCCATATCGTCAGAAATGGTTCCATTAACAGCAATAGTTCCCGTATTTGTCAGAGTTGCATTCTCACCCAGACTAATAGTTCCTTCATTGGTCATCACACCACTGTTGGTTACAGTACTACCGGCACCGATATTTAGTGTGCCTCCCGAAGCAACATTCAGGTATACTCCGGAACCGACTTCAACCTCTACACCATCAGGAATGGTCACATTTCCGGTGATAGCGATCATATTCCTGGTGGCATCTGTTCCATCAGGAGTAAGTGTGATCTTAGATGCTCCCATATTCAGATATGTCTGAAGCGCACTGGATCCGACAGGCATAGTCAGCGGTATAGCAGCTCCCGACGTCGCTACGGTAAATGTCGCACCTACAGTAATAGGAGTAACCGGGTCAGGCATGGTGAATGTCTTAATGTTATCATTTGTACCCGACTGGATCCTGCTCGACAGATCAACTCCGCCCTCACCGGTAAGAGTCACAGTATTAAGTTTTAATCCGGTATTAGGTGCAAATGTCAGAGTAACGGTCTCGCCTGCCTTAACCTTCTGAATACGTGAATTTGCAGGGGTAACGGTTATGGTTCCTCCCGTAGGAGTCAGGGAGGTAACTGCAGCACCCTTTTCTCTCACATAAATTGATACATTAACCTCTCTATTCTTCATGGTAAAGCTGTAATCAGGGGCGGAAAGACCTTCGCTTATCGTAGAACCGGTCTTGTCATTCTCCGCTTTATGTCTGGCAACCACTCCGATCAGATCATAAGTATCAGGATAACTAAAGACTATATTAACAACATCACCCGTAGTGGCCTGGGTAATACCCTGGTCCGATCCTTTATCCGCACGGGCACTGAATCCCGTGGTATTGCCGGGGATAGCCATTCCCGAATCAGAATCCATAAATACTACACTGACAGGGTTGGTCGCAATGCCGGGGATACCGGAACCGTTTGTAAACTCCGCAGTAATCATAACGTCCTGATTCGGCATGGTAAATCTGAGCGTTGAATTGCTTGCGGAATAGTTGTATATGGTGGTCCATCCGTTTCCGTTGTCATACTCAACCTTCAGGGAGTGGAGTTCATAACCCGTCGAAGGATATGCTGTCATATTGACAACCGTTCCTGCTGATGCCTGACTAACGCTCGTGTAGATGACACCATTGACCGGTGTCGGCGAAGAAACCGTACCGTTGGAATAGTAGATATCAATATCGTGCAGCTGTGCAAAGACAACATCGATCGTGACATTACCTGCGGGCATGGTAAATGAGCCGACACCATTTGTATTAACGATGATCGGCGTAGCCGTACCGTTTTCAGGGGTATATGTCAGAGTCTTAAGCTCGTATCCGCTATCGGGGGTTGCCGTGATCTGAACCGTATCTCCTGCGACTGCGCTGGTCTTATCCAGAGTGAGTGTACCACCGGTTATGTTATTAGGCAGAGTCGCCGTATATGTAGGAATCCACTTCGCATAGAAGGTCTTATCCCCGGTCTCGTCTGTTCCGATCACTGTCACGGGCTGATCGGTATCCGCAGGGCTGTTCGTCGTGAACCAACCGCCGAATGCATAATTATTCTTAGTCACATTCACCGGCAGTGTGGAGCCCACGCTATAGGTGTATGTGGTCGGATAACCGGCATCATTGATAACACCGTCATTTTTTTCATATACGATGTTATAGGTTGCATTCTGGAATTCGGCATTGACTGTTATCGGGCAGTCGGGCATCCGGAATCTGTATACCGAACCTGCGGTTACTACCTCCAGCGTCACCTGATCACCCTGTGAGTAATCCTCGTTGAGCTTATAAACCTCCAGTTTCTTTAATTCCTTGCCTGTTTCGGGAGTGATAGTGATGGTTACCCAGTCTCCGGCCTTAGTATTAGCAGAATCAAACGCGACTGTTCCGTTGGGTACTCCCGTGTTTAGATTGGATTTATACTTAGGTGTCCAATGCGCATAATATGTCCTGGCACCCGTCACATCTGTGCCGATAGCCGTAACCTGTGTACCATCGGTTTCTCCGGTGAACCATCCTGCGAATTCATATGTGCATCTGTCTGTAAATGCTCTGGTAACATCCGTAGGAAGGGTTGCGCCCACGCTATACTCATACTCCGACACATTACCTGTATTGATCACGCCACCCATAGTGTTCAGAGTTACGCCGTAATGCGCATTCTTAAATGTAACGCTCACGGATATCGGACATGCAGGCATTGTGAATGTATATGTGATCGGATCGGTTTCGGGAGTCACTTTAGCAACATCATCTACCGTGTCTCCTGTCGGATTACCGCTTTCATCCAGCTTATTAACAGTGACGGTATCTATCACCTTGCCGGTCGGAGGTGTGATGGTGATGGTCACTGTATCGCCGGACTTGCTGTCCGCCGGGCTGACAGATGTCGTTCCGCTCTGTACCGTGTTGCCTATCTGTGACTTATACCTGGGTATCCAATGTGCATAGTAGGTCTTATTGTCCAGATCTGTGGTAAGGATCTTCTCAACCCTGGTTCCGCCGGATGCAAGCGTATACCAGCCATCAAATACATATGATACGTATGTGCCTGCGGCTCTGGTCACATTTGCAGGAAGGGTGGTCTCCGTTCCGTATACATAAGATGTTACTGTCGATCCGTTGATCTGCGCAGAGGTGTCACCGTCGGCATTCAGATCCAGAGCCACAGCGTAGGTCCTGGGTGTGAATATTGCGTTGATGGTCACTGATGCCGTAGGCATGGTGAATGTACCGGTTAACTTACCATTGGACTCGCTGAAGGTTATGTCCTGAGCCGCAGTGGATCCTGCCTCGGTATAGGTCAGGGTCGTCAACCGGTATCCTGCAGCCGGGGTCGCAGTGACGGTGATCACGGTATTCATGATCGCACTGTTTACGCTGACTGCGACAGTACCTCCAGTAAATGTACCTGAGTTATTGATGATCAGGTTATATGTCTCATATTCAAACTCTGCCGTAACGGTAACCTCACCGGCGGGCATATTAAACTTCTTCGTTGAAGTAATATCAGTTTCCGCGGTGTCTCCGGTGGCTTTGTATGTCAGAATCTTAAGCTTATATCCTGCATCAGGCGTAACGGTCAGGTTGATCTCATCGCCCATATTCGCCTGAGTCTTATCCGGAGTAACGGTTCCTCCTACTGTCGATGTCGAAGTATTTATAACTACGTTGTATGTCTCTTTTACGAATTCAGCGCTGATTGTTACATCGGCAGCCGGCATTGCAAAGGATGTACCGGTTATAGCCACAGGCGTAGCAGATCCGGCAGTAGTATATGAGAGACTCTGAAGCTTGTATCCGGTAGCCGGGGTAACGGTTACGTCTACAGTTGCATTTTTAGCTGCGGTTGCCTGGCCCACGGAGATGCTTCCGTTGGATGTGTTGGCTACAGTGATGTTATATACGTTCTGATCCCATTTAGCATAGAATTCCTTATTGCCGGTCTCGGTATTACCTATCGTTGTCACGGATGTATCGCTGTCCGTAGGGTTGGACATCGTGTACCAGCCCGCGAAGTGATAATCCGTCTTCGTAATATCCGTAGGCAGAGTTGTGGTCGTGCCATATGTATATGTGCCGGCCGGTGTGGTCGCGAACATTCCGCCGTTCTCATGATAGGTGATGGTGTATGTCACACCTGTAGGTGTCCAGCGGGCGTAGTACTCCTTGTCTCCGGTATCCGTATTGGATATGGATGTGACCTTATATCCGCCGGTTTCCTCCGTATACCACCCGTCAAAAGCATATGTATACTGCGCCGTGGCAGCCTTACTCATGTCGGCAGCAGCCGGCAGTGTTGCTCCGGTGCCGTATGTATAAGAAGTTACATTACCGCTGTTGACGGTACCGCCATCGTTATGCAATGTTACGTTGTATGTACGCGCCGTGGAAGTCCAGTGTGCATAGAACTCTTTATCACCATTATCCGTTGCAGAGATGGCAGTTACCTGATTGCCGCCTGTTGCGGCATCGAACCACCCGTCAAAGGTGTAGCTGTACTGAGCATTAGTATCCCTGGTGACATTCACGGGAAGTGTGGTAACCGTGCCATAGGTGTATTCGGTGACATTGCCGGCATTGATCGCTGCCGTAGTGTCACCGGCTGCGTTCAGATTGAGAGTGACGTTATATTTCAATGCCTCGAACTGCGCGTTGACGGCAACATTGGCCGCAGGCATGGTGAATGAACCATGTCCGACGGTATCAATGGTTATCGGTGTTGCAGTTTTCCCTTCTACTGTATAAGTTGCGGATTTGAGCTGATATCCGAGTCCGGGTTCTACTGTTACATTGACCGTCTGACCATATTGAGCCGTAGTCGGTGCGGTATTATTTTCTACCGAAAGGTCTAAGGTCCCTCCGGTAACAGACGCCGGTTTGGTCAATTGATAATTGATCTTGGATGCGGTTACACGTATTTCAACCGGACCACTCGGCATAGTGAACCAGGTACTGCTTCCCACGGTATAGCTTATGTCCCAGTTGCTGTTTAAATTAGTCGGATTAACAAAAGAAACTGCATCTATCTGATAACCCGTTTTAGGTCTTACTGTCAGCGGAACATTTACACCTACTTTAACAAATGCCGGTGTACTTATTGTTACAAGATCATATTCAGTAGCAGAAATGACTGCACTTAAAGTCAATGGATGCATTGTATTAGGGTCGAACAACTCTCCATTGAATTCCGTGCCACCCCATACGGATATGAATCCGTAAGACGTACCTGTGGTCTCATCCAACTTTCCGACATCAGTTCCGAGCAGATTATCTGTCTTAGCAGTAATATGCATGTCATCAGAAGATGTCATAATATTGTGGAAATCAGTATTTGCGGGAACAGATATGGCTCCTCCGTCTCCCGTATTCTTGATCTCACCGGCATTCAGATGCACATTTGCTACGGTATTCAATACTACTGTCTGACCTGTCGTAGCCGAAGTGACCGTACCGGAGTTCATTGTAAATGAACCGCTCGAAACCTGCAGCGCCGTACCGGATGAAGTCAGGGTGCCACCATCCATGGTAAGTGCCGCACCTGCGATCGTCAGTGTCGTCCCTGTAGATGTCAGAGTACCGCCGTTTATGTTTACCGATCCGGCAGTTGCATTGATGCCTGAATCTGCACTGACCGTACCTCCGGATATGGTGAAGCTTCCCGTGGTGGTCATTGCGGAATTCAAATCCAACGTACCGGACGTGCTGAAGGTTCCGCTGTTGGTGACGCCACCGCTAAACTCGGATCTGCCGGATGAAGTATTATTAAATGTACCGGAATTTGTGAACGCTCCTACTACGGTCAGTGTATGCGAGCTGTTGACACTTAGATTACCGTTGTTTGCAAGCGAGCTTCCCAGATTGGCAGTACCGTTTACCGCCGCGGATTTGCCGGAGTTTACATCAACCGGTACTCCTGCGCTGGCTGTCAGATTCTTGCCTGCGGGTACTGTGAAATCGATATCTACATCAAGCGTGTTATTCCCGGAGCCGGGATTCAGGACAACCTTATTGACTCCTGACTGATTCAGGTAATCCTGAACCGTGGTCGCAGTCTGAGGCATGGTCAGTTCGACAGTCGAATTGGGGCTGTTATTGGGAGTATTGGTATTTGATGATCCGGGCTGAGTGGCAGGATCATTGTTCGTGCTGCCGGTTGGAGCCGGGCTGCCCGTCGAAGGAGTTGAAGCTGTTGGAGCAGCAGCCTGGGCAGACTGGGTGGGAGTAGCATCTGTTTTAGAGGGTGAAGACGGAGTACCCGGATCTGCGGGAGCTACAGCCTTCGTTACAGGATTATCTATAGGAAGTACACGCTCGGTGGGAGCGGGCTTTTCCTCTGCAGTCTCAGCCGGTGCTTCCGGTTCCTTTGCCGACTTATCGCCTCTTTCCCATACGGGATCCTTGGAGATATTACTCTCCTGTGCCGCTTCCGCTTCACGAATGGCCTGCATGCGCTCGGCTGTCTCGGCTTCCTTCTCCGCAAGCTTCTCTTCTGCTTCTTCCTGAGTCAGATTTCTCAGATCTATTCCTGACTGATCATATATCTTCTCTATGAGGGGATCATCGCCTACAAGCTCCACGAGAACAAATCCGGGGATATCATCCTCGGTGAATCTGCTCGTGCTTATATCACAGCTTTCTCCATCGGGACTCACCGGAATCTCGGGACGCTCATTATATGCGGAGCCCACGGCCTCTGACTCCTGCAATGCCTCACCGGTGCCTGCTGCCCCATCTTCCGGTGATGAAGTGTCGGCAGGTGTACCGGAAGTCTCGGAAGCCCCGGCTGATACAGCGCCGGTATCGGATGCGACCCCATCGGCTGATCCGTTGTTTTCATTATTACCCGCCCCTGAAGCAGCATTAGAGGAGCCTGCTGTTGCAGCTGATGCATCTGCTTTTTCACCGGATGCGGTATCAGTACCGACAGGCGTGGTAACCGGTACCTGCCCTCCGTCGGATGTGCTGATCAGCTCGGGATTCTTATCGAATACCTCTACGCCGTATACCGTAAAGTCAGCCCACTCGCCGGCATGTATGGTGACTGTCTTGATCTGCCCGTCCACGGGATTGATGACCTTACAGTGGAGGACACCTTCCAGAAGGTGAACACGGGTATTACATCCGTCGACAATGCTGACCCATCCGCAAGTACCGCGGATACCGGTCGCCATCGTAGACGTACGGATATTCATCGATTCATCTGATTTCAGGGGAACTGTTACATTGAAATAGAGATTGCCCGATACGAGCAATGCTTCGAGATTCTTGCCTTTCTGACGTACCTCGACCTCGCTGACTTCATCGACCTTGATAGCCTTGGAGTCATCCAGACTGATCCAGGCATAGGATGCGGTATCGGTGTCCACATCATCGCCGGAACCCAGACGCATACCGGCGGTGTAAGTCAGATCACCCTTGGTGATATTCGTTACACCGACATCACCCTCGGTCTGCTCTAGCCTCATCGACTTCGCCTTGGCGGAATTAGCCGCCTGAACATTCATCGGATGGGAAAGTACACTCGCGGCGCATAACACAAATACCAGCGCTTTGCACATCAGGCTCCGGGCAATACTTGGTTTATTCGGTTTTCTCTCATCTAAAGAGCGCATCTGTCATTCCCTGATTGCTTTAATAACAGCTCATTATGTTTATGTTTTTTGACAAAATCTCAGCATATAAGTATATTGCGAATAACAGATGACGGAATACCCCCAAAAGTCGGTATTTTGGTAATAACCGATAAAGATATAATGAGGCAGGAGGTTTGTCATATGAGCGAAGGATCTGTAAAGACAGCCATACGGACAGGAAAAGTAAGTAAAATCGCGGAAAAACTGTTCTATTTCAGTATCGTGGCTGCCCTGATAATATCTGCAATCATCATGGGTATAGCAAGATATGATACCGATATAACCGGCGAGGCGGATATGGGTTCCTTCTCCACGCGCAGTTTCAATGAGGGATGGCGTATGGATAATGACTCCATCACCCTCCCTGCTACCGTAGACAGTCATGTATATGATGAAGTTACGATCATAAACACTCTGCCGGATGACATCAGTGACGGTTCGACTCTGATGATCCGGTCATCCATGGAGGATGTATATATCTACGTGGATGGTGATATCCGTACATTCTACTCGACCGATTCGATCAGAGGTATGCCGTACTACATCCCCAGCGCTTATGTGGTTGCGGACCTTGATTCCGCCGATTCGGGTAAAACGGTCAGGATCACTTTTAAGTTTAAGTCCGCCGGTGAACTCAACGAAGTGGTCATCAGTAACGGTAACAATGCCTGGTTTAAGGTGATCAGCGATTCATTGCCAGTGAATCTCATAGCACTGTTCGTTCTGGCCGTGGGCATCATCATAGTGATCGTGACTCTCCTGCTTAACGGCTCCTATCACGTCACCGCACCCAGGAGTCTGGGATTGCTGATGGTAAACGTGGCCCTGTGGGTATTCGGTGAATCCACCTTACGTCAGATCATTTTCCGCCGGGCGACTCTTTCACAGTATTTCTCATATATCAATGTCGAGCTCATCGGCATATTCGTCTGCATGTTCTATGATGAAGTCCAACGCAGACGGTATCATAAAAGATATCTGGCAGCCGAGATCATCCTGTTCGTTCAGCTGCTGCTCAATATACTCCTGGATGTGACCGGAATCTGCGAACTCTACCGTACACTTCTGATAAGTCATTTATGGGCCGGAGCCGGATTCATCATGATAATCGTCACCCTGATCACCGACGGCAGGAAGCATCAGATCCGCGGTTACAGGATCACTGCCATAGGTATGATCTGCTTCGTAGCAATGGCACTGGTTGAGCTTCTCGGCTTCTATATCAACCGATTCCACCTGTTCGGATCCTCCATCTGTATCGGCCTGCTGCTCCTCATGACCGCGACCATATTACAGACCGTGTCAGACGAAGTACGCGTATTCCATGAACGCGAGGAGGAACAGCTCAGGACAACCATCACTACCATCGAAACCATCGCAAGTGCGATAGACGCAAGAGACGAATACACCGGCGGACACTCCGAGCGCGTAGGTCTCTACGCAGTCAGGCTGGCCAGGGAAATGGCGCCCGAATATGGTCTGAGCGAGGAACAGATACTCAGGATCCACTACATCGGCCTGATGCACGATATCGGTAAGATAGGGGTTGCCGACTCCGTTCTGAACAAGTCGGGCCGTCTGACAAACGAAGAATTCAGTCTGATGAAGAAGCATCCGGAGATAGGATATGAGATCATGCAGTCTCTGGGCGGAAGCATAGACGGTCTTCTGGACGGTATCAGGTATCACCACGAAAGATATGACGGACACGGCTATCCCGATGGTCTGGCCGGTACCGGTATTCCTCTGATAGCCCGGATACTGGCGCTTGCTGACAGCTTTGATGCCATGACATCTAACCGTGTATATCGCAAGAGGCTTACCGATGAAGAGGTCAGATCAGAGCTTCTCAGATGTTCCGGAACTCAGTTCGATCCTGAACTGACGACAATATTTGTCCGGCTTCTGGATCGCGGCGAACTGAAACTCAACACAGTGGACGGAGTCGCCGCTGATGAATGCGGACGGGTAATGAAATCCGCCCTGCTTGAGTCCCGCCTTCAGCATGATCTGCTGGCAGATACGGATATCTCCAACCCGTCGCATGTACGCATGCTCTGCTATGTAATGAAGCTTATGGAGAAAAAGGGAAATGAATACACCGTACTATTTACGGGCTTGACTCCCGATGAAAAAGACGGATCCGGTGAGACCTGGGCTTCTGCAAAGAAGACCATAAGTGAGCATATAGGCTCTTATGATGTGAATATAGAGTACACCGGAGAGACTAATATAATTGCTCTGTATGACCGGAACGACTCACAGGTGAATGATTTCATTGCCGGACTTAAGGAAATATCCGGTCGGATCACAACAGATAAGCTCTAGTCTGTTTTAACCGGCAGGATCAGTCATTGATGGCGAGTCCTAAGTGTCTCGCTTTCACAGCCAGTTCAAGCCTGCTCTTATATCCGGTCTTCTGCAGCATATTTGAGATATGCATTTTGACTGTGGACGGTTCTATGCTCAGTTTCTCTGCGATCTCTGCGTTCGAAGCACCCGATACCAGTTCTCTTAGTATCTCCACCTCTCTGGATGTAAATTCCGTACTTACGGCATTACCTATGGCTACTTCACTCTGCCGGCCGGGATACACTGTCTCCCCGGACATGACCAGATCCATCATCTCTTTAATGGACTGTTCCTGTACTTCCTTTTGCCAGAAACCCTCGATGCCTATCTCCCGCGCTCTGCTTTCGTATGACAGCTCAGGCATGGATGTAACAACTATGATCTTTATACCGGGTTTGGAACTCTTGATCCTGTCCGCCGCATCAAGTCCGTTCATACTTCCCGGAATGAGCACATCCATCAACACCAGGTCGGCATCATGTTTCTCCAGATATTCCATTGCCTGTACAGCCGTGGGGAAAGATGCCTCCAGTTCATATTCCGGGGAACGGTTCACGGTCTCCTCAAAAATCTCTCTGATCATGCGGAAGTCCTCCGCGATCACGACTCTATAAGCCATATATCGATTCCTCGCCCTTCCCGGGAAGAATTACAGTCATGATAAACCTTGGTAAAGATGTGATCTCCATACTGCCGCCTGCCTCTTCAACGATATTGCGAAGATTGGTCAGCCCGCCTCTTTCGGTGATCTCACTTTCCGGCGGTCTCCCATCGTTGGTCATCTTCAGGATATACCTGTTATCTTCTTCTGTCACGGTTATGGTTACGACCGTACCGTCAGCATGTTTCAGTGTATTTCCGAGTTGCGTGGATATCGCGGCATCCACCACAGGTATAAGATCCGTCTCTTCCGGAAGCACACCGCGGATATCCAGCCTGATACCCAGTCTGTCCGCCTCTTTGGATATCACATAATACGGCAGTTCCCATTCCTCCGGCTGGCCGTTGATGAGATGATTGATATTGTCCCTCCAGAAATCCAGCATCTCTTTTTTATCAACACTGTCCGGTACGGTCAGATATCTCTTTGCGATCAGTATACTCTGTCCGATATTGTCATGGAGAGTTCTTTTTAACTGGAACAGTTCCCGGTTCATGGTGACGTACTCTATTGTCCCCATAAGAGCTTTCAATCTGTTGTTAATAACTCTGGCCCTGCTGCATTGCAGCTCCAGCCTGCGGGACAGTTCATACTCCCTGCTGATATCAGCGGCAGTCAGTTCATACACTTCACGGCCATCTATATTGAGAGTATTCTGCCGTATACTGTATACTTTTTCCTCATTATGGACCAGTTCCGGTGCTTTAGCTGCGAAGTCTGTCGCATCAACTATACTCCGGCCGGTCACTTTGCGGCTGATCTGCTGCATCGATTCATTAACCATGATCGGAGTACCGTCGGCCATATAATAACACAGACCGGTCGGGATCCTGTCAAAGGCCTCATTTACGGACAGGCGTGATATATTCTTTTGCTTCCATCCCGAGATATATACAAATGCATATATGCTGAATACGAACAGAAGTACCAGGATCATCACCAGGGCGATCACCGGAAAATCAAAAGAATCTATATCACTTTCCTGATAGTTACACATAAACTGATACAGGATAAAACCAAGCAACGCAGCTGCAACAGTGACTGCAAGCATCAGATTTCTCATTCCTATAATGAGCATTCTGATGATCGCTGCCAAATATATGATCAGGATGACAGTTGTGAATACGAGAAGGATCCCTCTT
Source organism: uncultured Lachnospiraceae bacterium (assembly GCA_905234595.1). Lineage (GTDB taxonomy): Bacteria > Bacillota > Clostridia > Lachnospirales > Lachnospiraceae > XBB2008. Next base: position 21,732 of record CAJOID010000002.1, read on the forward strand.
ATGATTTCCGGAAGTAAAGTATATGTCATACCTTCACCTCCAGTCTGATATAGTATGTCTCATCTTCGGATCTGACGGATATTATTCCGCCGGCCGCAGCTGTCTGCGCCTTCTTCCAGTCGGAGGTTATCCCTTCCGCCGGAGTATCCAGCGCGATATTCATCGTAAACATATCCCCCGGACTTAGTTCCACACTGACAGTACCAAGCTTCGTCCGTACATCTTCGATAGTATCTTCAAAAAGCTCATACGCCAGAAGTGCGGCTTTTGCCGGAAGTTCAGTTTCCTCTTCCGCTTCTATGAGACATACACATCCGTTGAGACGCAGATAATCAAACGATTCAACTATGGCAAGCTTCAGTTCTGCAGAGGATACGGTTCCCTTCTCATCGCCCAGCAGAATGAGGTTTCCAATCCTTTTGATATATGCACTCAAGAGAGCAGCATAAACGATATCTGACCGGGAATCAGCTGTTTCCGCGTCTGTATCCGCACGGGTCAGAAGTTCATTTACCGTTACGGCTCTGCTCTGTACCGCTGCAGCTATCCTGTTATACAACCGGTTTTTGGTCTCGAAGCTGACACGCTCTGCGCGGACTTCATTCTCTTGTATTATCAGATCGTTCTCATCCCTGAGTTCTTCGGCTACTTCTTCAAGCTCACGGTTCAGCCGGTTGATCGCGGAGATATCTTCGATCCAGGATATACAACCTCCCGATATAGGTTCCTTCGATATACGATGATCCTCATCCTGTCCGGCCTCTGACCAGCCAAGTGATGTCTGCACGGGATTCCCGTCCTTATCAGAGATACATGCATTTATGCCGGAGTGTTCAAAGAGCTTTCTGTATCCGTTATTTGCCGGGATCATACCGATCTGGATAATGCTCTCAAAAGCCATCATATAAGGAATACACAGTGCTTCATGGAGTTGAAACAGTTTGTATCCCCATACTTTCGGTGCTCCGCCGTTGATCTGGTACCACAGCAATAATATACTGCTGACAGCTATACATATCACCGGTATGTACCACTTACGCCTGGCGGATGACAGGGCACACTTTCTGAAGAGTATGACCAGAATTCCGACAGTGAGCGCTATACGCCATGCCATCAATATGTAATAAAAGACCTCGTGCGTATATTCTTTATCCGGGTGAACAGTGATCTTATAGACAAGACTATGCAGATTGTTAGTCATGGCAACAGCCACAAACAACGTACTGATGATGATCAGAATGATCTCGATCCGGCGGACCGTACGCCTGCTGCCCACAGGTTCAACATAGAGTGTTGCTGCAAACATAAACAGCGGGAAAAAAGTGCGGGGGATCATGTAAGAATACCAGATATACTCCCTGATCATTGCATCTTCGGGGAAATAGGTGTATTTGCACATCCTCAGGAAAAAGAGCAGCACCATGAACGCGCAGCTGATGAGGATCCTGACCCGGACCTCCTTATCGACTATGCGGATCCTGACCGTAGCTGCCCACAGAATGATCATTGCCAGATAACTGAAAGAAGAAACGTGATGCAGCAGTTTGATCGGATAGGTATTTGTAGTGGCATACACTCCGATGATAAACAGAACCGCAAATATGCAGATCATACGTTTATTGGTATAGTATAACCTCTTCATTGCTGTCCTTTATAATACTCCGCCACCGTCCGTAGCGCGGGCTTGGCATATATGTCATAGTCCTTATACTTATCTATATCAGCGGGATCATAGAGATCTGCCGTCCATGACCAAAGTGCCATGCCGCGCACGAAGCTGCGGGAAGCACAGGCCTTAAGCATCACTTCATACCATGCCTGCTGCCCGGCCGGGTCGGAAGCGCCCGCGATCGACCAGTCATTCGGAACCTTATTCGATCCCTCAGCTGACATACATCCCGTTTCAGCAAAAAAGAACGGTTTACCGAACCGGCGTACGACTGTCTCGATCCTGTCAAGCTGTCTATCCCAGTCATCTATCGGGTAATATCCGCTCGATGAAATCACATCCACCGCATCCCACCAGGTCACATTATGCTCCTGATATTTATCGCAGTTATAGGAAACCGGTCCGTGGTAAACTCCGCGGATATCCGAGATCAGCTGTCTCCACTCCGCTTCACGATGGTCACTCATGACCATCTCGCATCCCGCGATGAACATCTCACAATGCTTCTCTTCGGCAATGCGCGCGAAATGCAGCTGGAAAGCGGTATATGACTTAAACCAGTTACTCCACTTCGGCTCACACGGCACGTCTTCATCAAAGAAATGAATATGGGCACGCCATGTCCCGTCCAGACAGTTGACCGTGGGTTTGACAGCAACGCTTAAGCCCAGTGCATGAGCCTCATCGATGATCTCCCTAAGTTCATCATCCCTCATCGTCGAAGGTGAAGTGAAGTCGATCTCCTCGGAAGTGGCTGTAGCCTGATATGCTGCCGGCACGAAGATCACGAAGTTTGCATGAGTCTGCTCCTTCATGATCCGCAGGCTTTGTTTTGCTTTTTCGGTTGAGATGACCCCCGCCGGTACAAACGGGGCGAAGGTCAGTCCGCAGATATGATCAGGTATCATTTTACAGATAATGAGCCCTCAGCTCTTCGGCAGATACAGGTGACAGGTAAGCGGGTGCTATATCGAATACGGTTTTTCCTCCGGTCACGCCTTCGGCATTTAATCTTACGATCGCTCTCGCATAGGCGGTAAGCACGGCTCCGGTAAACTCGGGATTGGAATCAAGCTTCAGTTTATACTCGATCACGTGCTTATTACCATTTGAACCGGTCTCTCCGCTGTATATCACGGATCCGCCGTGAGGAAGTCCGCTGTGATCACGCTTCATTTCCTCTGCGGTAATGAAATGTACGGTAGTATCATAGTCTGCGAAATAATTCGGCATGGTCTTGATCTCTTCTTCGATCCTTGCCTTATCCGCATCATCGGCCGCTACCACGAAGCACTCTCTGGTGTGCTTTTCTCTGGTGGTAAGTGTGGGGTTTGATCCGCTCCTGACCTTATCAACCGCTGCTTCCACGGGGATCGTATACTGACGGGCATCAAGTACGCCTTCTATACGGCGGATCGCATCGGAGTGACCCTGGCTTACGCCCTTTCCCCAGAAAGTATAGTCGTGCCCGCCGGGCAGGATAGATGTCGCATACAGACGGTTCAGTGAAAACATTCCCGGATCCCAGCCGCAGGAGATCAGGCCTATCCGGCCGCCCTTTTTAGCTGCCGCATCCACATTTGCGAAGTGTGTCGGAATGTTTGCATGAGTGTCAAAAGAGTCCACAACGTTGTACAGCGCTGCATATTTCGGTGTCATCCCGGGCAGATCGGTCGCACTGCCGCCGCAGATGATGAGAACATCTATATCTTCCAGCCCGGTGTCGAGCTCAGTCGCACTCTTAACTGCCGCTCCGGGAGTAGCTACGGACAGACCCGCGGGATCACGACGGGTATATACCGCCTTGAGCTCTATGTCATCGCATCTTGCGATGGCTGCTTCCACACCTCTGCCCAGATTACCGTAACCTAAGATTCCTGCTTTCATTGATCTCCTCCGTTTGTTTGATCACATCTGATGTCTGACTACCAGATACTCATCACCGTTCTGGAAAAACGGGCACTGCTTAAAACCTTCTCTCATCAGCGCACCGTAATCATCCTCGTCCATATCGGCGTCACAGACATACTCCTCCATATCTTCATCATATATATAGAATGCACATTCATCGCACATTATCTATCTCTCCTTTTCTCTCGCAGGCTCATGTACATGATCACACATATGACCACCGACACCATCGAACCGATCGGCGCCGCCCATCCCATCGGATAGAGCGTATCAGGATATCTCACGGAAGTAAAGTATGCGATCGGGATTCTGGCACATACTATCGAGACCAGATTGTGTACGAAAGACAGTTCGGACCGGCTGCGCGCACAGAAGTATCCGCTGAAAACGAAATGCATGCCTGCCGGTATGCAATCCCATACATAAGAACGCATATACTGATCTCCGAGCCGGATCACCGCCGGGTCCGAAGAAAAGAGCCCGACCGCTCCCGCTGCCAGAAACTGAAAAGCAACCGCAAACACAAGTCCGCATCCTGCCGCGATCACCACGGCATCCCACATGGTCCTGCGGGCACGCTCATGTGCCCCTGCTCCGATATTCTGAGCACAGATCGCCGATACGGAGGCAAGAAGCGTCGACGGAACCAGGAAAAGTATGCCGATAAGCTTCTCTACGATGCCGACAGCTGCCGAGTCGTTTAATCCCCTGCGATTGGCAAAGATCGTGATCACTATAAAGGATATCTGGATAAAACCGTCCTGTGCCGATACCGGTATGCCAACGCGGAGTATGTTCGAAACGGTATCCCGGTCAGGCTTAAAGTCCCCTCTCCCGATACCCGCGATCATATCCCTGCGTACTGTGACTGTCAGAGCTATAATCACGCTGAGAGCCTGCGCCAGTGTAGTGCCCAGTGCCGCTCCGGCAGGACCAAGCCTGCACGCACCTATGAATATATAATCCAGGATAATGTTACATACGCACGCGATCGCCACATAGTACATCGGACTGCGGGAGTCACCCATACCACGGCAGATCGAACATATGATATTGTACATCACTATGAACGGCACGCCGGCGAAACATATCGACAGATAAGCCCTTGTCCCCCGGACCGCATCATCCGGTGTCGACATGACTCTGACTATCGGTCCGGTCATGATCAGCAATACAGCCGTCAGGACAACGGATATGATCAGAAACAAAGTAATTGTGTTGCCGATCGCCCGGTTCCTGAGCGGACGGTCGCCGCTCCCCACCGCTCTTCCGATCAGCACGGTCGCTCCCATAGCCAGCCCGACGATCATAACAGTCAGCATATGCATGACCTGACTGCCTATCGATACTGCTGTAGTACTGCTGGTTGGATCGAACCGGCCTATGATGAACAGGTCGGCCAGACCGTACAGGGTCTGCAGGAGATAAGAGAGCAGAAAGGGCAATGAAAACAGGATTATGTTTTTAAATATACTTCCCTCAGTCAGATTTTTTTCCATACAGATACCTTCTAATCAGCAGGTGATGACCCAGAACCAGCAGAAGAGTGGGAAATATGGTTCCCCCGAATAAAAGGAGGGTCTTATACAGCGGATCCGTCGTGGTGAAAACAGCTATGACAAAACATATGAGCATTATTACACCGTAGCTTATCCAAAGCAGTCCGTGTCCGGTATTCCAACCGCGCACGCTCTTAAGCTTGGAAGCAAGAGGAGGAGTCTCCCCGGTATAGAAACCCACCGGAGTCTTTTTCCTTATCTGCACTATGCCTATAATGATAAGAACGGCTGAAACCATCCCGCCTATGATCATTGTAAGGATCGATCCGAAATCCATGTTGCCTTCCCTTCTATTATCCCGTTGACGCTTATCCCGTTGACCACTAAATCCGTTTAACGTTTTCTTTCTAATTATAATTACATTTGATATAATTGTGAATGGAAATGCTGACCTGTTTTATTAAGAAAGGATTCTGTCATGAAACAAAAGAAAAAACTCAGCCTGCGTATGATGCTCATATTATTCGCAATGGTACCGATGATAACCATCGCTGTTGTACTGGCGATAGTTACTTCCAGGATCATGATCAACAACCTTGAACAGAACACTCTGGAAGAGTTAAAGGTAGCTGCTCAGGGACTTCGTGAATACTATGAATACGACATCATCTATGATAACGATCTGGTAGACGGATTCGTTGATTATGAACCGGAGCTCTATATTGATAAGATCCATGATATCACAGGGGTTGATCTGACTCTGTTCAGGGACAACGTCAGATTCATGACATCCTTAAGAAACGCCGACGGCTCCCGCAATGAAGGAACAACCGCATCCGATGCTGTATGGGCAGCAGTCAGCAAGGGTGAAGACTTCTACTCGGATGATGTAGTGATCGGTGGAAAAGACTACTATGTGTACTATATGCCTCTTACTGACGGGCAGAAAGTCTACGGTATGGCGTTTTCCGGTATACAGGCCACCTCGATCCAGGCGGCTGAGAGACATATAATCCTGCTGGTGGCAGGCATCAGTATCGCCTTCGTGGTATTATTCACCATAATCTCCCTGTTACTCGCAGTCAAAGTTGCCAATCCCATCAAGGAAGTTGCCGAAGTTATCCGCAAACTCTCCGAGGGAGATGTGAATGTCCGAATCGATGCAAAAACACACATCAGTGAGACATCCACACTGATCGAGTCCAGTTCCGACCTGACGGAAATCCTGTCAGATATAGTATCCCGTATACAGGAAGCCATGGATTCTCTGTATGCGATCATAGGTAAAACAACAAGCCTCTCCGGTGATGCATCCGAATCCACTGTTCAGATATCCGAAGCAATGGGCGGTCTGGCCAACTCTACAGAGATGATGGCCGAATCGGTACAGGATATCAATGCAAACATAGTCGATATGGGATCGATAGTGGAAGATGCTCAGTCCACGGTTCGCGGTCTCACCGAGAGCTCAAAGAATATGGAAGCTGCCAATTCAGATGCTCTGAAGTGCATCAACGATATCTCCGGCAGTTCCGAGAAATCCGCCATGGCCGTTGAGAACATCACGGAGAGTATTCGCGAGACAAATGATGCGGTCAACAAGATCACCGAAATGGTCAACCTGATCTCCGAGATTGCTTCACAGACCAATCTGCTCGCTCTCAATGCTTCGATCGAGGCAGCCCGTGCCGGCGAAGCAGGTAGAGGATTTGCAGTAGTAGCTGATAACATCAAGAATCTGGCTTCCCAGTCAAACGATTCCGCTGAAGAGATCAATGTAGTCGTAGGAGAGATCAGTAAACTCTCAAATGCCTGCGTGGAACAGGCCGATTCAGTAAAGAAGCTGATCCTGGATGAGCAGGATATGCTCAATCAGGCAAAGAGCCAGTTCGATACACTTGACAGCGAGATCGCATCCTCCGTTCAGAATATCGCGACAGTAGAGGAGATCACCGATCAGCTGGGTACCATCAAAGATACTATCGTCAATGCCATCTCCGATCTGTCAGCCGTCTCTGAGGAAACCAGTGCGACCAACCAGGAAGTCACTGCTTCCACCACGGTTGTTTCATCCAATGTTAATTCAGTAACCTCCAGCATCAGCGATATCAATGTGCTGGCTGACAAACTTAAGGATGCACTGAGTTTCTTTAAGACCTGATATTCACTTATCAGATCTGATAGATGCGCAAATGAAGAGGCGGTCCGGGTTTTCCGAACCGCCTTTGATAATGTCTGATAACTGTTATTAACAGAAGATCGCATCACCGGTCACTGGAAGAGGCTGATCTTGCTTCTCTCCTCGTCTTCCTGACGTTTCTTCTGCATAGCCAGCTGTACATCCTCCAGAGTACGCTGTTTCTGGAGTCTCTGGATATAGTCGCCATACTCGGTATCTCCGGTACGGCTCTGTGCTGCTGTTGTGTTGTAGGTTACGACATCGTTATATCCGATAGCTGCTTCAAAAGCATTGGTCTGTGCACCCAGCTGTGCGCGACCCTTATTGATCATGCTCATCGCATTGTCAATAGCTTTGAGGTCAAAATCACCGGTCACATCAAAATCGGATATTCCGAGAGCATCCAGGGTGGCATTTACTGTCTCAAATGAACGCTCGGTACCGTTCGCATCAGAAGCCAGACGGAATACTTTACCTTCTTCATTATCAAGGAGCGGTACACCGTTATAATTGGTGCGCTCGGCTATCTCTGCGATACCCTGCTTTAATCCGTCAATCTCGCCCTGAATATACTCTCTATCCTCTGAAGATAAAGTACCATTGCTGGCCTTAACTGCCAGTTCACGCATTCTCTGCAGATTCTCGGTGATCTCTGCGGTAGCTCCGTCAGCGATATTAAGAGCATTCGTAGCTGCCTTCATGTTCTCGGTGCCTGCATTGTATCCGCCGATCTGTCTCTGCTGTTCCTGAAGGATCGCCATCTCCGATGCACCCTGAGCAGCAGTCTGGACCTTGCTTCCGCTGGATAATGCCGAATATACATAACCGGGAGCTCCTATTCCTATTCCGTTTACTCCACTCATATCGTTTCCTCCGAATATATACAATACAACTGTTGAGTCAATTCTTCCTTGGGAATCTTAATTATATTAATTTTCTGACAATTTGTCAACTTCCCCGCGGTTTGCTACAATATGTGGCATGAAGAACAGTTCAGTACTTACCTTCACCGGTGATATCGGATTCGATAAATATATGAAGGATAAATGGAAAGATAAAGCTCTTCTTTCGGAGGAAGTCTCTTCATTTATCGGGGACAGCGACCACGTCATAACAAACGTGGAAGGTCCGCTCTGTGACTTAAGCTCGTCCGATCCGGGCGGCAGGGATGCTGCGGCAGCGGCACTCATGCACAGCATGGATCCCGGAGTAAGTCAATTCTTAAGCGGGATCGGTTCGGATATCTGGAACATATGCAATAACCATATAATGGATTCCGGTGCCGTCGGCATGGAAAGCACACTTAAACTTGCTGCCGGTTGCAAAGCACAGACTCTCGGCGCAGGTATGAATATTGAAGAAGCATCTGCTCCCGTCATTCTGGAAGAGGCCGGCGGAATAGGAATGATAGGTGTCGGTTATCAGCGTGCCTGCAGAAAAGCAGATGATAAAACACCGGGATGTTTTTCCTGGAGTGATACTGATCTTATAAGAAAACGTATATCTGAGATAAGGGAAACCTGCCGCTGGTGCATCGTAGTTGCCCATGCGGGCGAAGAATTTACGGCCCTGCCGTCGCCGTATACAAGGGACCGGTACATCTCATTTCTTGATATGGGGGCTGACATCGTTGTAGCCCATCATCCGCATGTCGTCAACAATTACGAACTCATCGGCGACAAAGCCATATTCTATTCTCTCGGGAATTTCATATTTGACACCGATTATCAACGCAGTCAGATGTATACGGAATACGGTGTGCTGCTTAAGATAAGATTCACAAACGAGGCTTTTTCCTTTGAGCCTCTCTGCATAAAGATCGACCGGAACTCTGAAACGATCGTTTCAGAGGATATGCTGCCGATATTTACGGATGTGCCGGCAGATGCATACGAAGAACTCAAAGGCCTTGCCGCCAGAGTTCTCATCGAGAACACCAAACGCCAGCTTCGCTATATGAAGCCCGGCGAATTTGCAAATGCTTCTGAAGATGGTTTTGTCCGTAATTTCTATGAACCGCTCAGAAGCGGCCGGGTCCCCGGCGAGACACTCGACATGCAGATCATCTATCCACTGTCTTTGACCTGCACCGGCGATGTGCACGTACCTGCAGGCATGCAGGGAGTTGTAGACCACATGCTGTCACAGCTGTAGACCTGTATTAAAAAAAGACCCCTATACCATTTCTGATATAGAGATCTTTGTTTGTCATCTTAACTTAATGACATTGCCCTCATAGGCTTCTTATAACGTTCCCTGCGAGAATCGAACTCACAACTGGGGCTTAGGAGGCTCCTGTTATATCCATTTAACTAAGGGAACCGATTGCGTCCCGTCTGTTACCGACGGAGCACAAGCATTATCTTACACAAATAATCGGTATTTGACAACACCGTAAACAGAAGGAATTTACAACTCCGGATGCAGCACCGCACCCTGAAGCCATATCGATCCCTTGAAACGCCGGCCTTCCGCGGGTTCACCGACCAGATCCTGCTCATTGATGCAGACATCCATATTCATATCATTGACCAGAAGGACGAGTCTCCAGATCTTCTCTCCGGTCAGGCTGTTCTCGACCAGATTGCATTCCTGGATCTCGCCCAGAATGGAATACTGGTCGCACTCTACACCGTATGGCATAAAATATGAATCTACCAGTGAAAAAACATCCGTCTCACGGATACGGTCTTTCAGCGTGGCATATCTGTCCATATCTTCCATAGTGATGGTATCGATCGCTTCTTCGTCACCGTCTTTGGCCTTATTGAGAAGCTGAAGGCGCTCGAGAGATGCCCTGCGGATCTTGCGCATATCTCTCTCATTCTTGGCGATAGGCAGGATGATCGAACCCTGTACGGATAATCCCGACAGGCTGAGGGATGTACCCAGCAGAGGCAACTTGTCCGAATTCAGAATCTTCACATACGGAACCATATTCTGCAGATAGAAGATCAGTGATACTCCTATCTTATAGTCGTCACAGATGCCGGCGAAAGACAGCTGTCCGGCATGTCTCTCAACCGTGATATCTTCCAGTGAACTGATCTGTGTACCCGTCAGGTACGGATAGTAGTAGTCATAGGAAAAATTTTCCTCACCGTCGAACATGCCGCAGACTCCCACACCTATGCCGGGAGCGAAGTCTTTATCGAACTCGGCCAGGAACTCGTCTTCTCCATATGAAGTATAAGCTCTGCGGGTAGGGTTCAGGATCACATCCGTGATCAGTTTCTGCTGGTCTTTTCTGTCAGACAGCCCTGCGAACCCCACCGCCCGCATGAATTTGTGCATATGTATCCTCTGTGATGAGTGTATTATTTCTCGGGTATAAGTACTTCTTTGCCACCCATGTACGGTCTGAGAACTTCGGGGATAGCAACCGATCCGTCTTCCTTTAAATTATTCTCAAGAAAAGCGATCAGCATTCTTGGCGGTGCCACAACAGTATTATTAAGTGTGTGGGCAAAATACTTTTCTCCGTCCTCGCCTTTGATCCTGATGCGAAGTCTTCTGGCCTGGGCATCTCCCAGATTGGAGCAGCTTCCGACCTCAAAGTATTTCTTCTGTCTGGGCGACCATGCTTCAACATCATAGGACTTAACCTTCAGATCGGCAAGGTCACCGGAGCAGCATTCGATCGTTCTGACCGGTATGTCCATGGATCTGAAGAGATCGACAGTATTCTGCCAAAGCTTATCGAACCACATCGGCGATTCTTCGGGCTTACATACCACGATCATTTCCTGTTTCTCAAACTGATGTATACGATATACGCCTCTTTCCTCGATTCCGTGAGCTCCTTTTTCCTTGCGGAAGCAGGGCGAATAGCTTGTAAGAGTCTGTGGCAGCTCAGCTTCGGGAATCAACTGGTCAATAAATTTACCTATCATGGAGTGCTCGGAGGTACCTATAAGATACAGATCCTCACCCTCGATCTTATACATCATGGCATCCATTTCGGCGAAGCTCATAACACCGTCAACCACAGCGCTTCTGATCATAAAAGGAGGAATACAGTACTTGAATCCTCTATCTATCATGAAATCCCTTGCATATGCAAGTACCGCCGAGTGGAGTCTGGCTATATCACCCATCAGATAATAGAATCCGTTACCGGCAACTCTGCCTGCAGCGTCCATATCGATACCGTTAAATCTTTCCATGATCTCGGTATGATAAGGTATCTCGAAATCGGGAACCACCGGATCGCCGTATCTTGTGATCTCCACATTCTCGGAATCATCTTTTCCTATCGGAACCGAAGGATCGATGATATTCGGAATGGTGAGCATGATCTTGCGGATCTTTTCCGACAGTTCGGTCTCATCTGCCTCCAGTTCGGTAAGTCTCTCGGCATTTGCAGCTACCTTGGCTTTGAGTGCTTCGGCCTCTTCCTTTTTGCCCTGAGCCATCAGCGCACCGATCTCCTTGGAGATCTTGTTACGGTTGGATCTGATGTCATCGGCTTCCTGCTGGGTGGCACGGCTCTTTGCATCGAGCTCTATTACCTCATCTACCAGAGCTAACTTGTCATCCTGGAATTTCTTTTTGATGTTCTCCTTGACTGCGTCAGGATTTTCTCTCAAAAACTTGATGTCTATCATTTCTTCTTCTCCTCATCATTAACTGATATCTTCTATGAATAAAGTAGTATACTTCAGCAGATCCTTGATTATGATATTCTTGACCGGATTGCCTTCCTTGTTCTTAATGATCCGGATAACCGGTCTGTCGGGGAACTCCCGGTTCTGTCTGAGCACCACTGCTACCTCGCCGTCGCTGGTCTGGACATAACTTCCTACCGGATATACGGCTATCAGAGCCAGGAAGTCATCAACTATATCTCTCTCGAATTTGGTTCCCTTGTATATCTTCAGGTACTCGAGGGCTTCATAAACCTTAACTCTTTCGCACCCTATACCGCAGATGAATTCATCAAAAACATCGCAGGTCTGTAATATCTTACAGGCTTCACTGGTATCTACACCGGTAATTCTGAACGGATATCCGCTTCCGTCGATCCTCTCATGATGATACCGGATCATATCCTTGGCTGCATCGGAGAGCCAGTCCTCATCTTTCACTATATGATATCCGATGAGGGGATGCTTCTTATACATTTCAGCATCCTTTTCACTCATATCATATATCTCGCGGTTCTCGTATTCGATCTGCAGATCCCTCAGTCCGATCTCATGAAGAAGTGATGCAACTCCGATATCATGTACCTTTTCCTCACTCAGCTTACGCTTGAGGGCTATCAGAGTAGATATCGAACACACCGAGATACAATGTTCATATATATCGGCACTGCGTCGTCTGATATCATAGAGTTTCTCAACCACGTCATCCTCTTCGAGGATATTGCTGATGATCACATCCGCTGTTTCGCTTAATTTGAACAATTCCGAGTTATCGGTGAAGTTGTGTTTTTCAATAACCGATTGTAGGGTATTGTGTACCTCTTTACGTACGTCCTGCTTAAGGATCTCTACCTCACCCGGTATATCCTCGGTTCGGATATAAACCTCGGTAACGTTACTCTGCTTAAGTCTGGCTATGATATCCGTGGTCAGGCTGGTATCTGCCGCCAGCAGTACGGTATAATCCGAGTTAAGTACATCTATAGCCAGTATGTCGGATTCTTTGAGATCTTCAATCCGAATTAATCGCATCATGATTCTCCCTTATAGTATCGCCGGTCACTGATCAGTCATTCCCGCCGTTTAATGCGCTGTCCAATGACTTCTGTTCCTCGGCACCCAGATCAATCTCGCATCTTCCGCCCTTGATCTGCTTTAGATAATTATAGCATCCTGCGGAACTGTGTACAGAATTAAGTATGAATCCGTCATTGTCTTCATTCAACAGGGTCAGGCAGAAACTGAGCTTACCTCCCATTTCCTGAAAAGCATCATACCTGTTGATCGAGCACTTCTGATATACGCCCCTCATCTGTTTGTAGAGACTGCGGATGTCGCGTCTGTTATCGTTTATCTGTTCCTTCATCGATTTATTGTCCTCGAACAGACCTACTATTTCAGACTCCAGACTCTTCACGTTCTTGCCTGTCATGAATTTCCTGTAATTCTTCTTCAGCTTATTTGAACTGATCAGGAGTATGACAGTCAGGACCGTTAATACCAGAACCATAACCGACAGTATGATCAGCAGGATACTAAGGTCCATATTACCCAGACCCATATTTTCCAAAATCGTGTATTTCATAATAGCTCCGTTACTTATTTAGATATGGCAGTCAAAAGTGAAGTGATACGGTCAAGATCATCATGGGAGTAGAAATCGATCTCAAGTTTACCGCTTCCGTCACCTTTAGCTGCGATCTCTACCTTGGTTCCTACTGCCTTCTTGAGTTTCTCTTCATACTCACGGTAGATAGTATCTAAAGCCTCATCCTTTTTATTCTTATTCTTCTTGATCGCTGTCTTACCCAGATCCTTGACCATCTTCTCAACATCACGTACATTGAGTCCCTTATCCAGAATCTGTTGAGCCAGTTCATATTGAACATCCGGATCATCAACAGGGATCAGTGCTCTGGCTGCTCCTTCACTGATCAGTTCTTCAATGATCATCTGCTGAACATTGTCACACAGCTTGAGCAGACGGATTGAGTTAGTTACTGCAGAACGGCTCTTTGAAACCTTCTCTGCAACCTCATCCTGTTTCATATTAAACTCTTCGAGCAGTTTCTTATAAGCCAGTGCTTCCTCGATAGGGTTCAGATCCTTACGCTGGATATTATCTATAAGGGCAATCTCGGCAATTTCCTGTTCAGTGTAATGCCGGATGATCACAGGTACTTCCTTCAGACCGGCTATCTGTGCAGCACGCCATCTGCGTTCGCCGGCTACTATCTCATAGTGGTCTTTTCTGTCCTGTACAATGATCGGGTTCAGGATCCCGTGCTGTTTGATGTTATCAGCCAGCTCCTGGAGTTCATCTTCATTGAAGTGCTTACGTGGCTGATCACGGTTGGGTTCAACTTTGCTCCACTTTACGATGACGATCGCTTCGCCTTCTTTTGCATCCAGTACCGAAGGTACTGCATCATTCTTACCGCCGGCCTTACTTCCGGTGGGTATCAGTGCATCCAGTCCTTTGCCTAATCCGCCCTTACCTTTGGCTGCCATAGTGTTCCCTCCTTAACCTCTGATCACTTCTTTTGCCAGATTGATATATGCTTCAGCGCCGGCTGATCTGGGATCATATTCCGTTATCGGCTTTCCATAGCTCGGTGCTTCCGCCAGTCTTATGTTCCTGGGTATTACAGTTTCATATACTCTGGCCTGTATATTTGACTTAACATTATCAACTACCTGTGCCGAGAGATTAGTCCTGGAGTCATACATGGTGAATACGACTCCCTCCAGATCCAGTTCCGGATTAAGTCCGCTCTTCACCAGATTTACTGTATGGATCAGCTGACTCAAACCTTCCAGTGCATAATACTCACACTGTATGGGAACCAGCACAGTATCAGCGGTGGTCATTGCATTGACCGTAAGCATACTCAGTGAAGGAGGACAGTCAATTATAATATAGTCATATTTATTCTTCACCCACTCTACTTCATTTCTTAATACGAAATTTCTGTTATCATCATCTATCAGTTCGATCTCAACTGCTGCCAGGTTAACGTTTGAAGCTATCATATCTATATTCTCTTTTACATTTTTAATGATCGCTTCTTCCGTAGAACAGCTTCCGAGCATCAGTTCATATACTGTATTCTCTACTTCGTTTTTGTTTACTCCGAAACCACTGGTCATATTTCCCTGGGGATCTGTATCTATCACCAGAATTTTCTTTCCTAATTCTGCCATCGCAGCAGACAGATTTATGGCCGTAGTTGTCTTTCCTACTCCACCCTTCTGATTGGTTATTGCAATTGTTTTTCCCATTTTTCTCCTCGTTTTCTATATATATTGTTGTGAATCCCTGTTCAGTGTTTCACAGACACGCCCTGAATATGTTTCACGTCAAAAAAATACAAAATCTAGTATTCTGATTTTTCTGAAAAATCATTATATTGTATCTGCCACTCTGTTCATTCAAAATGTTTCACATGAAACATTTTTTTGATTTTTCATTGTCGTTTTTATTGGAATCTTATGTCGCCCACAAGATATTGTTTCACATGAAACAATATATACCATCTATTGAGACAGTGAAAATATGCTCCGGATTCAAGGCACAAATGCTATTGTACACGATTGGACATCAAAATAAAAGTACAAAAAAATATACAAATGGGTTAAAATGATTTAAAGAAAGGAGAGGCCATGGCTAAAGGTTCCGGACTGATCAGAAACATTACCATACTGACTGGATTATCCGTAGCAGCTATTCATGTGATCAACAGAATAGAGACTACAACTGCGTGCATCTCCGGTTCTGACAGAACCAGAGAAGACAAGACATACAACTGGCGATATGGAATGATCGATTACAAAGTCAAAGGATATGGCTCCCCTCTCCTGATGATACATGATCTGTCTATCGGCAGCAGTAAATCCGAATATAAATATATATATGATGATCTGAGCAAAAACAAAAAGGTTTATATACCCGACATGCTCGGATACGGATTATCAGATAAACCCGTGATGACATATACCGCATCCGTATATGAAGACCTGATCGCGGACTTCATCAAAAATGTTATCCGGACCAAAACAGATATAGTTGCAACAGGGACCAGTGCACCCATAGTGATCAAGCTTGCACATGATAATCCGAAACTGATCAGAAATATAATAATGATCAACCCGCTGGGACTGTATGATCAGAACCTGATCCCATCAACTCAGACCAAGCTGTTACGCATACTGATCAATATACCTGTGATAGGAACGTTCTTCTATAATATGAAATGCAACCGTTCATCTATCGAAGAACTGTTTAATACAGATTATCTCTGCGATCCGGATTCTATGGATAAGAGCAGACTGGAGGAAATAATATCAGAGTATTACAGAGCATCTCACGAGAGAGGCATATTCTCCAAACATGCTTATGGATGTTATCTGTCTCAGTATATGAACTGCTCTATCCTGAGTGAATTGCAGGAGACAGATCACTCCATGCTGATAATCGGTGGCGAAGCCGAACCGGATATAAATGATAATATAGAGAACTATAACTACTACAACAGTGCTATAGAATCAGTAATAATACCGGGTACATCTCATTTGCCTCAGATAGAACGTCCGGAAGAATTGATCAACAATGTTGAGGTATTCTTAAGTAATGAATAACGATACCATTGCTTCTATCTCAACTGCTCTGTCGGAATCCGGAATCGGTATTATCAGAATAAGCGGACCGGATGCCATAAGTATAGCTGACCGGATATATACAGATAAAAAAGGCACACATAATCTTAAGTCATACAGATCACATACCATTCACTATGGATTCATAGTAAATGTATTCGGAGAGATCATAGATGAAATAATGATCTCCATCATGAAAGCCCCTAACTCATATACAAAAGAAGATGTCGTAGAGATCAATTGTCACGGCGGAGTAAGAGTGTGCCGTAACATATTGGATACCGTACTGAGCACCGGGGCACGATTGGCTGATCCCGGTGAGTTTACGAAGAGAGCTTTTCTGAACGGACGACTGGATCTGACAAGAGCCGAAGCTGTTATGGATATAATCAGAGCTAACTCTGATATAGCTCTGGATCAGTCTGTAAAACAGTTACGCGGTGATCTGTATTCACTCTTAAATAACATATGTTCTGATATTCTCTATGAGATTGCTCATATCGAAGCAGTACTCGATGACCCTGACAGTTATGACATAAGTGATTACGGAGATGAACTCTCGGCTAAAATTGATAACATCTCTGAAAACCTGACAACGCTCATCAGATCCTATGATGAAGGACGTATACTCTCGGAAGGGATCCGGACCAGCATACTGGGCAATCCAAACGCAGGCAAATCATCTCTGATGAATCTCCTCTATGGTGAGAACAGAGCAATAGTTACGGATATCCCAGGTACGACCAGAGATACGCTTACGGAGACGATCCGTCTGGGAGACGTAACGATCATTCTCACAGACACAGCCGGGATCAGGGAAACAACGGATAAGATAGAACAGATCGGAGTAAATAAAGCAATCGACTCAGCCAGAGAATCCGATCTGATCATATACGTAACGGATGCATCATCAGACAGTGAAACGATAGACGGATCACTTACAGAACTCCTTAAAAATACAAAACTCATCCTGCTTTTAAACAAAAGTGACCTCACACTTACCGATAACAGGACAGATCACAGCGAAGAGATGATCAGAGCTTTTGAAGAAAAGGGAATAATACCCGACAGGATCCTGTCAACTTCGATGATCACCCGTGCCGGAATTGAAGAACTCAAATCCGCAATAAAGGAAATGTTCTACAAGGGAGACTTATCCGGAGATCACCGGATAACGATCACGAACTTAAGACATGTTGAATGTCTGAAAGAAGCACTGGCATCACTTTATAAAGTAAAAGAATCCATAGCATCCGGAGTATCCGAAGATCTGTACTGCATTGACCTGACCGATGCATACAGATCGCTGGCTCATATAACCGGGGCCGAAGTAAGCGAAGATATAGTAAACGAGATATTCTCCAGATTTTGTATGGGTAAATAACTGATATGAAAAGCGTATATGCAGAAAACAGAACCGAATACTATACAGATATATGCGTGATAGGAGCGGGACATGCCGGATGTGAAGCAGCACTTGCATGCGCAAGACTGGGATTCGAGACTGTCATATTTACCGTTTCTATCGAATCCATCGCTTTGATGCCATGTAATCCGAACATAGGCGGAACATCCAAAGGACATCTGGTCAGAGAGCTCGATGCACTGGGTGGTGAGATGGGCCGCAATATAGACAGGACATTCATACAGTCACGCATGCTCAATGCATCCAAGGGTCCTGCCGTTCACTCCCTCAGAGCTCAGGCTGATAAATCCGAATATTCCAGATCCATGAGAAAGATCCTGGAGAATACCGACAATCTGTATATCAGACAGGGTGAGATATGTGAGATCCTGACGGAAGAAACAAAAGATTTAAAGACAAAGTCCGTAACCGGCGTAAAAACATTTAACGGTACAGTGTATCACTGCCGGGCTGTCATACTCGCATCGGGTACTTATCTTAATGCCAGGTGTCTGTGCGGTGAAGCCATAACCTATACCGGACCGAACGGATTACAGGCTGCCACACATTTAAGTTCATCTCTTACCGATATTGGAGTAAAACTTCGCAGATTTAAAACGGGAACTCCCGCCAGAATGGATGCCAGAAGTCTCGACTTCTCCAAAATGGAAGAACAGAAAGGTGACGATCCGGTCGTTCCTTTTTCTTACAGTACAGACCCCGATTCCATACAAAAGGAACAGGTCAGCTGCTATCTGACATACACCAATGAGAAAACTCATGAGATTATACGAGCCAATCTGGACAGATCACCGATATATGCCGGCGTTATAGAAGGAACCGGACCCAGATACTGTCCGTCCATAGAAGACAAGGTCGTCAAATTCGCGGATAAAGACAGACATCAGATATTCATAGAACCGGAAGGTCTCTATACAAACGAGATGTACTTAAGCGGCATGTCATCATCCCTTCCCGAAGACGTGCAGATACAGATGTACCGTACACTTCCGGGTCTGGAGAACTGTCATATGGTAAGAAATGCATATGCGATAGAATACGACTGTCTGTGCCCGGGCCAGCTTAAACTGTCTCTGGAGTTAAGAGAGGTATCCGGACTTTTCTGCGCGGGCCAGTTCAACGGAAGCTCGGGATATGAAGAAGCGGCTGCTCAGGGACTGATCGCAGGTATCAATGCCTCACTTAAACTTAAAGGCCGTGAGCCGGTCATCCTCGACAGATCCCAGGCATATATAGGAGTTCTAATCGACGATCTGGTAACCAAGGAAAACAATGAACCATACCGTATGATGACTTCCAGAGCAGAGTACCGTCTGATACTCAGGCAGGATAATGCGGATCTGAGACTGCGCGGTATAGGATATGAGGTCGGACTGGTCTCAAAAGAAGACTATGAAAAGACTCTGAAGAAAGCATCACAGATCCGTGATGAAATAGAAAGACTCTCTTCCCTGAGCATAGGGGGAAAAGCATCTGTACAGGAATATCTGGAGAAATACGGATCGGCACCGCTTAAAACCGCTTTCACTCTGGCCGAGCTGATGTGCAGACCCGAACTTGACTATGAAAAACTGGCAGAACTTGATCCCGACCGTCCTGATCTTCCGAAGGATGTCATTGAACAGGTTGAGACAGAGATAAAATACCGGGGATATATAGACAGACAGAACAGCCAGATCGAAGATTTCAGAAAGAATGAAAAGAAAAAGATACCTTACGATATAGATTATGATGATGTAGAGAGTCTCAGGATCGAGGCCAGACAGAAACTCAAAACTTTCCGTCCGGATAATATAGGACAGGCATCCAGAATATCGGGAGTGTCTCCTTCGGATATCGCTGTTTTACTCGTATATCTTAAGAAACTCAATGATGGCAAATAAGACTGAACTGCTTACGGATCTGCTGATCCAATTAAATATCAAACTGACTGATGAACAGATATCACGCTTCATGAGGTATTATGAGATGCTCATAGATACCAATAAAGTCATGAACCTGACTGCCATCACGGATTATACCGAAGTCTGCATAAAGCACTTTGCGGATTCTCTGTCTTTGATCAATTCGTATGATATTCCGCAGGCAGGTGATATACATATCCTGGATATCGGAACCGGTGCAGGATTTCCGGGAATACCGCTCAAGATCGCATACCCGGAGATCAATATCACTTTACTTGACTCTCTCTCCAAAAGGGTCAGATTTCTGGACAAAGTGATAGATGAACTGGGACTGAATGACCGTGGCCTTATCACTACCGCGGATATGCGTGCCGAAGACTATGTAAAAGAACCCGGCAAACGTGAATCCTATGATCTTGTGGTATCCAGAGCCGTGGCAAACTTAAGGGTTCTGTCCGAATATGCCCTGCCCTATGTTAAAACAGACGGATCATTCATATCATATAAAGGTGATAACGCAAAAGAAGAACTGGCTGAATCCGAAAATGCGATAAACATACTCGGGGGAGAGGTCTGTGATGTTAATGAATTCACGCTTCCCGGATCTGACATTACCAGAACACTCATAAATATAAAAAAGACCCGCCCCACACCGGATAAATATCCCCGTAAGGCAGGTCTTCCGAATAAAAAACCTCTTTAACAGATCAGTTCAGATCAATATTTACGTCCTCTGGAACCATATCCTCTGCCTGATCTGCTGTCGCTGTAGTATTCACCTTTCTTGGGAGTGATCACTACATATCTGTAAGGTTCTTCACCTTCTGAATGAGTCTCAACATACTTATCATCCTGAAGTATGGAGTGGATCACCCTTCTTTCATAAGGATTCATGGGTTCAAGTGATACGGTACGACGTGATCTCTTAACCTTGAATGCCATATTCTTGGCCAGATTCTCAAGTGTCTGCTTACGACGCTCACGATAATTCTCGGTATCAACCTTGACTCTAATATAATCGTCTTCACCCTTGTTTACTACAAGTGATACGAGATACTGGAGAGAATCAAGCGTCTGACCTCTCTTACCGATCAGCACTCCCATCTCATCGCCGGATAATTCTATGGACAGTTCCTTCTCTACATCATCATATACTGCTTCTGTATCCACAGCCATCTGCATGGAAGCGAATATATCGTTAAGGAAGCTCTTAGCCTTGCTCACTACATCGGAATCCTTAACTCTGGCGCGGATCACTGCCTGCTTGGCACCTATTCCGAGAAAACCGGAAGCACCTTCTTCTACTACATGATACTCAACTTTATCACTGGTAGCACAGAACTGCTCACATGCTGCAGTGAGAGCTTCTTCTATGGTTTTACCTGTAAATTCTGTATATTCCATTTCGTTAACTCCTCCGATCACTTATTGTTTCTTTCGTTATATTCTTTAACCATATTGGCCTTTGCAGCCAGACTGCCGGGAGCCGGCTTGAAACCTGAGCCGGCAGATGAACTGTCTGATGAAGTATCAGTTGAAGCATTTGAACCGATATTGGCTCTGTCACTTAAGCTTCTGGTATTCATAGCTGCATACTGCTGCATCTTCTGAGCCGTCACACCTGCTTTTTCGATCTTCTTCTTGGCCTTGGCTTCGTTCTTCTTGATGATCTCATCAATATCCATCTTATCTATATGCTTATTGATAAAGATCTGCTGAATGGTACGTATGACCGCACCTGCGATCCAGTAGATACCCATACCGGAAGGAAGAGTGAAGCAGAAGAATGCCGACATAAGAGGCATCATCATGTTCATGGTCTTCATGGACTGCTGCATGGCAGCTCCGGTATCACCTGAAGCGGCGTTGGAATTATTGTTGTTATCACCGGCCTGTGGCATGAGCTTAACATTCAGCCACTGGGTAAGAGCAGCCAGAAGAGGAATGAGTATGGCACCAAAACAAAGGCCGAATCTGTGACCGGTCCATCCCTCGGTAAACAGATACTGAGGTGAATTTGCAATATTAATACCGAGGAAATAGTTATAGGTGTCGATCAGACCCTTGCTGATCATATTACCCGCAGAATTGAATGTACTTAAGATATTCTGTGCATTGTACTGAAGATCGGCCAGTCCGTAATGATCTGAAAGGACCAGCATATCTGCAGTTGATACTTTATTAAGTACATCAATGATACCGTTGGTCAGATTACCTTCCAGTTCAAGATTTTTGGAATACTGAGAAACTGCACTTGCTACACTCTTCAGATCATCGGCTGAAGCATTCAGTATAAAACTACCCTGATCCTGACTGACTATTTTTTCAGCCAAAACTCTGAATGTATCACCGACCTGTGTAACATATGCGGGAATTGAATAGATAACCCTGTAAAGAGCAAACAGGATGGGCATCTGTATTAATAACTGAACACAGCTGCCCGAAGGAGACACACCATACTTAGCATATACAGCCTTGGTCTCCTGCTGCATAGCCATGGAAGACTCGGTATCCCTTTTATCTTTATACTTTGCCTGGATTGCCTGGATCTCCGGATTCATCTTAGCGGAAAGCTTGGAGAATTTCTGCTGCTTTACGGTAAGAGGAGTAAGCAGAGCATATATCACTATGGTAAATATAATGATAGCCAGACCGATATTGGGCAGACCGATCTTATCAAGTAAAATAAAGATCCAATTCATCAAATATCCAAGGATCCTGGCTATAGGTCCGAGGATAGTTCCTGAATATGGAGTAAGTAAGATTCCTGACAAATCAATACCTCCGATCAATCATGGATAGATCACGGAACCGGATCATATCCTCCTTTTGAAAAAGGATTACATCTCAAAATCCTCCACATTGCGAGGGCACTGCCTTTGACTGCTCCATATTTTTCAACAGCTTCAAGTCCGTATTCCGAACATGTGGGATAATACGGACATTTGGTCCTCTTAAGCGGAGAAAGATATTTTCTGTAAAACTTTATCATCTGAATAATAAATCTTTTCATCATTTAATCACCCGGATACATGATGAATCTTAGCCAGATGCATCAGGGAGTCCTCTATGGTGTGATAATCACAATCCGATGCTCCCCTGCGCACAACCACTGCTATGTCCAAACCACTATTGAACATATCCTCATGCAGCCTGTAAGCCTCTCTGATCAACCGGCATAAACGGTGGCGCACTACGCTGTTACCGACTTTTTTGCTGACAGAGATTCCCAATCTGTTTGATTCCGTATGGTTATCCAGGACATACATTACTAAATACTTGTCGGCATGGGACCTGCCATTTTTGTATACGGATCCGAACTGGTATGAGTTTTTAAGAGATTCTGTTTTCTTCAATATATTTAGCGATAAAAAAAGGCCACATACATATGCGGCCTAAAAGCTTCGCTGATGTTAGACTGTTAATTTATGTCTTCCCTTAGCTCTTCTTGAAGCCAGGACCTTACGTCCGCCTGCAGAACTCATTCTGGATCTGAATCCATGAACTTTGCTGCGCTGACGCTTCTTGGGCTGAAATGTCATCTTCATAAGTAATCCACCTCCTTTACATATTGTCCAAAGGATAACAAACCGATTATATATAAAGGATTTCGCTAAGTCAACTGATAAATCCCAATAAATATATCCCCATTATGTGGATAACATGGTGGATAAGTTGTAGATATATTGTTAATTCTTTGTCTATATTTATAAAAAAAGCTGATTTCATGGGATTTTTACATGGTGAACATCTTTATCCACAAAAGTTATCCACATATTGTGAGTATCACTTCATTGAAAAATAAACATCATTAAGGTAAGATAGGTTTCAAAGCGTTTTGAGGTAACGGATATGGATAATATTAAAAACAGCTGGGATCAGATCAAGGAAAAAATAGCAGATGAATACGGACTTTCAGACGTTTCATACTCTACATGGATAGAGCCTCTTAAGATAGGTCCGGTGACCGAGGACAGTGTGACCATACTGATCCCTTCCGACCAGTCTCATGCTCTAAACTATATTTCCAGTAAATATAAGGATTTCTTTCAGGTTACCATCTCAGAGATGTTTGAAAGAAAATATGAGATAAGTTTCCGTCTTGAAAAAGATTCCGATATCACTAATGTGATGAGAACAAGCCAGGAATCCGTCTATAACCTGAATTACGAAACCGCTAATCTGAATCCTAAGTATAAATTCAATTCATTCGTCGTGGGTGGTAGCAATAAACTGGCACATTCAGCATGTCTGGCAGTAGCTGAATCACCCGGACAGATATATAATCCTCTGTTTCTATACGGAGGTGCCGGACTTGGAAAGACCCATCTGATGCATTCGATCGGACATTTCATACTTGAGAACAATCCCAATGCAAAGATCCTCTATGTTACTTCAGAGCAGTTTACGAATGAAGTCATAGATTCAATAAGGAGCGGTAATCCCGCTTCTACCAAGAAATTAAGGGATAAATACAGATATGTGGATGTTCTTATCATAGATGATATCCAGTTTATAATAGGAAAAGAGCAGACTCAGGAAGAGTTTTTCAATACATTTAATACACTTCATCAAAACGGAAAACAGATAATCCTGTCATCGGATAAACCGCCAAAAGAGATGGAAACTCTGGATGAAAGGTTCAGATCAAGATTCGGAATGGGTCTGATCGCCGATATCCAGCCGCCCGACTATGAGACCAGAATGGCTATCCTGGCTGAAAAAGCCAAATCCATAGGCAAAGATATAGATGAAGAAGTATTCAATTATATAGCCACTAATATCAAATCAAACATAAGAGAGCTTGAAGGAGCATTTAATAAGATAGTCGCTTATTCAAAGCTTAATAATGTGGATATAAATATGAATAACGCCGAAGAAGCGTTAAAGGATATCATCTATCCCGATAAACCCAAAGAGATCACTCCTTCCTATATATTAAAGGAAGTATGTGATGAATATAACGTTCTGATAGAAGATGTAGCCGGTAAGAAGAGAGATGCAAAGTTCGTTGAACCGAGATTCATAGTAATGTATCTGTGCAGGGAACTGACCGATGCTTCTTTTAAAGAGATCGCCAAGATCCTGGGTAAAAAAGATCATACAACCGTAATGCACGGAGTAAAGGATATAGAAGAAAGGATAAAATCCGAAGAAGAATTATCAACAAGGGTAAAAGCCATAAAATCAAGAATAACCGAAAGTTAAGTGAATATAATCGGATAATCACATACTTATACTACACATTATCAACAACTAAAAGTTTTATTTTTCGTTGATATTTAGTATAATATTAAAGGTTATACACATTTAAACATGCTCTAATAATACTATTACTTTTATTAATCTAAACAAAAAAAGAAAAAGAATCAGAAAGGCTCATTCATGAAGATCATTTGTAATAAGTCAGAACTCTTAAACGGTGTATCGATCGTAAAAAATGCTGTTCCTTCCAAAACAACAATGTCAATACTTCAGTGTATACTGATCGATGCTGATGCTGATCAGATCAAGCTTGTCGCCAATGATATGGAGCTTGGCATAGAAACCGTTATACAGGGAAGTATAGCTGAAAAAGGAAAGATAGCTCTGGATGCGAGAATGCTCTTCGATATCATCCGTAAACTTCCTGACAGTGATATAACGATCACAACTGATGCTTCATTAAAAGCCAATATCAGCTGTGAAAAATCACAATTCAATATCATAGGAAAACCTGCCGATGAATTTCCGGTTTTAGCGCAACTTGATCATTCCGACAGCATCACATTATCACAGTACACACTTAAGGAAGTTATCAGACAGACGATATTCTCGATATCCGATAATGATAACAGTCCGTTAATGACGGGTGAACTCTTTGATATCAATGAAGATAACTTAAGGGTTGCTTCTCTTGACGGACATAGAATATCCATCAGGAATGTAAAGCTTAAGAATGTATATTCACCCAAAAAGGTGGTCGTACCCGGTAAGAGTCTGGGAGAGATCAGTAAGATAATAGGTGATGATACGGATAAGAATGTAAGTATATTCTTTACTCCCAATCACATCCTGTTTGAATTTGACAATACGGTAGTATTGTCAAGGCTGATTGAAGGTGAGTATTTCAATGTTGATCAGATGATAACCAAGGATTATGAGACCAAGGTTACGGTTTCCAAGAAAGATCTGTTTGACTGTATAGACAGATCCACTCTCCTGGTAAAAGAAGGCGATAAGAGACCCATCATCGTAGATATCAGAGAAGGAAGCCTTGAATTAAAGATAAATTCCACATTCGGAAGCATGGATGAAGAAATAGATATATCCAAAGAAGGTAAAGACATCATGATAGGTTTCAATCCCAAATTCGTGATGGATGTACTCAAAGTCATAGATAGTGATGAGATAAATATGTATATGGTCAATCCAAAATCTCCCTGCTTTATAAGAGATGATGATGACAGTTATATATATCTTGTTCTGCCTATAAACTTTACGACTGTATCATAAGTCTTTTTATGACAGATATAACTATAAAAGACGAATATATAAAACTTGGACAGGCACTTAAAAAATCCGGTATATCATCAAACGGTGCAGATGCCAAAATGGATATACAGGAAGGTCTGATCACGGTTAATGGTGAAATAGAACTCCGTCGGGGACGAAAGTTATACGACGGAGATGTCTTTGCTTATGACGGGGATGAATTCAGGGTTATAGCTATGAAAGGTCAGTTATGATTATTAAAACCCTGGAACTCAAGGATTACAGGAATTATGAATCACTTGAAATAAATTTCGGTCCCGGTATCAATATACTGTACGGAGATAACGCGCAGGGCAAGACCAATATACTGGAATCCATATATTTAGCTGCCACTACCAAGTCTCATCGCGGAACCAGAGACAGTGATATCATACGTTTTGGTGAAGATGAAGGTCATATCCGTATCATGCTGTTTAAAAATGATGTGGATACGAAACTTGATATACACCTGCGTAAGTCCAGGACCAAAGGCATAGCGATCGACGGAAAGAAGATAAAAAAAGCTTCTGAATTACTGGGATTGCTGAATGTAGTCTTTTTCTCACCAGAAGATCTGAATATCATCAAGAACGGTCCGGGTGAAAGAAGAAGATTCACAGATATGGAACTTTGTCAGCTTGATGACTTCTATCTGTATAATCTAAATAATTACAACAAGATAGTTAATCAGAGAAATACTCTTCTCAAGGATGTATATTTTAATCCTTCTCTCAAAGAAACCATAGAAATATGGGATTCTCAGTTAGTCAGTTACGGAAGTAAGGTAATAGAGCGAAGAAAAACATTTGTAGATCAGCTTAATGAGGTGATAGGGCCTGTACACGAGAAACTGTCAGGTGGCAGGGAATCACTTAAGATCATATATGAACCGAATGTGGACATAGAGAATTATGAACGCGAACTGTCCGCATCGACCGAACGTGATATCAAGTCCAAAATGACTAATGTAGGTCCTCACCGGGATGATTTCATATTCATGACAGGTGACATAGATATCAGGAAGTTCGGATCCCAGGGACAGCAGAGAACCGCTGCACTGTCACTTAAGCTTGCAGAGATAGAGATTGTCAGAAAACTTATAAATGATACACCTGTTCTCCTGCTCGATGATGTATTATCGGAACTTGATTCCGCCAGACAGCAGTTTTTACTTGAATCCATCGGAGAAGTACAGACGATAATCACATGTACCGGTGTTGAAGATTTTATTAACAGCAGACTGGAAATAGATAAGCTGTTTAACATATCAAACGGATCACTTGTCAGTGAACAATAGAGGTTATTATGGCTGAAGAGAACAAAAAAGCAAATGAATACGGCGCCGACCAGATCCAGATACTTGAAGGACTGGAAGCAGTAAGAAAAAGGCCGGGTATGTACATAGGCAGCACATCATCCAGAGGACTGCATCATCTCGTATATGAGATCGTGGATAATGCGGTGGATGAAGCTCTGGCCGGTTTCTGCAGTGAGATAGAAGTTACCATCAATCCTGATAATTCCATCACTGTTATAGATAACGGCCGCGGAATCCCTGTAGGTATCAATCATAAAGCAGGGATCCCCGCAGTAGAGGTGGTATTTACCATACTGCATGCGGGAGGCAAGTTCGGCGGTGGCGGATATAAGGTATCCGGCGGACTGCACGGTGTAGGTGCCTCCGTCGTAAATGCATTATCCGACTGGCTGAGTGTGGAGATACGCAGAGACGGTAAACTCTATGAACAGCGTTATGAGAGAGGACATACATGTTATCCTCTCAAGGAGATCGGTACGTGCGGTGAGGATGAGAGCGGTACCAAGGTTACATTTAAGCCCGATGCGACCATATTTGAGGATGTCGTATATGATTATGACACCTTAAAGACCAGACTCAGAGAGACTGCATTCCTTACCAAGGGATTAAAGATAACTCTGATAGATACACGTGAAGGTATCGAGCAGGAGAAATCGTTCCATTATGAGGGTGGTATTAGGGAATTCGTTGAGTATCTTAACAGATCCAAAGAAGCCCTGTATCCTTCGATCATGTACTTCGAAGGCAAGAAGAACAATGTTCTGGTAGAAGTATCAATGCAGCATAATGATGCATACAACGAGAGCATTTATTCTTTTGTCAATAATATCAATACTCCTGAAGGCGGTACTCATCTTGAAGGTTTCAGAAATGCCCTGACCAAGACATTTAATGATTATGCCAGATCCAATAAGCTTCTGAAGGATTCGGAACCCAATTTAAGCGGTGAAGATATACGTGAAGGACTGACTGCCATAATATCCGTCAAGATAGAAGATCCCCAGTTTGAAGGACAGACCAAGCAGAAACTGGGTAATTCCGAGGCAAGAGGAGCTGTCAGCTCGGTTGTAAGCGAGCAGCTTACATACTTCCTTGAACAGAATCCGTCCGTGGCACGTACCATAGTGGATAAATCAATCCTGGCGCAGAGAGCCAGGGAAGCCGCACGTAAGGCTCGTGACATGACCAGACGCAAGACCGCTCTTGAAGGTACATCTCTGCCCGGTAAACTTGCAGACTGTTCAGAAAAGGATCCTTCGAAGTGCGAGATATACATAGTCGAAGGTGATTCCGCGGGAGGAAGTGCCAAGACTGCCAGAAGCCGTGCAACACAGGCTATCCTGCCGCTTCGCGGTAAGATCCTTAATGTAGAGAAGGCAAGACTGGACCGTATATATGACAATGCGGAGATCAAAGCGATGATCACGGCATTCGGTACAGGTATCCATGATGATTTCGATATCACCAAACTCAGATATGACAAAATAATCATCATGACCGATGCCGATGTGGACGGTGCCCATATTGCCACGCTCATGCTGACATTCATATACAGATTCATGCCTGAATTGATCAAACAGGGACATGTATATCTGGCCAAGCCCCCGCTGTATAAGCTCGAGAAGAACAGGCAGATATGGTATGCATATTCCGATGAGGAACTTGATGGCATCCTGGCTGAGGTCGGAAGGGATACGAATAATAAGATCCAGCGTTATAAAGGTCTGGGTGAGATGGATCCCGAGCAGCTCTGGGAGACGACCATGGATCCCGAGAGGCGTATACTTCTGCGTGTCAACATGAATGAGGAAGAGGAATCAGAGGTTGACCTGACATTTAATACACTTATGGGTGATAAGGTTGAACCCAGACGTGAATTCATAGAAAGAAATGCCAAATTTGTCAAAAACCTGGATATTTAATCCCTAATCAGGCTAAGAGGATCACACAATGGATGACAGGATCTTTGATAAGATCGAAGAAGTAGACTTAAAGAAAAAAATGGAAGACTCGTACATAGATTACGCGATGAGCGTTATCGCCGCACGTGCGCTTCCTGATGTCAGAGACGGACTCAAGCCCGTGCAGCGCAGGGTTCTGTATTCGATGGTCGAGCTGAACAACGGACCCGATAAGCCGCACCGTAAAAGTGCCCGTATCGTCGGTGATACGATGGGTAAGTATCATCCCCACGGTGACAGCTCCATATACGGATCTCTGGTAAATATGGCTCAGGAATGGTCCATGAGGTATCCGCTCGTGGACGGTCACGGTAACTTCGGTTCGGTCGACGGTGACGGCGCTGCCGCCATGCGATATACGGAAGCCAGACTCAGCAAGATATCCATGGAGATGGTTGCCGATATCAAGAAAGATACGGTCGATTTCGTGGATAACTTCGACGGTACGGAGTCGGAACCGACAGTTCTTCCGTCCAGATATCCCAATCTGCTCGTAAACGGTACCACCGGTATAGCCGTAGGTATGGCTACCAATATTCCTCCTCATAATCTGCGAGAGGTTACTTCCGCTGTGGTCAGGATCATAGACAACAGGGTTGAAGAGGACAGGGATACCGATATTGAGGAACTCATAGACCTGGTCAAAGCACCCGATTTTCCTACCGGCGGTATAATCCTCGGAACCAGAGGATCGGAGGAGGCATACAGAACCGGACGCGGCAAGGTCAGAGTACGTGCGGTGACAGATGTCGAGACCATGGAAAACGGCAAGACTCGTATAATCGTGACCGAGCTTCCCTATCTGGTAAATAAGGCTAATCTGATAACGAAGATAGCGGATCTGGTCAAGATCAAAAAGATAGACGGCATCACGGATCTGCGTGATGAGTCCAGCCGTGAGGGTATGCGTATCGTCATTGAGCTCAGACGTGACGCCAATGCCAATATCATACTCAATCAGCTCTATAAACATACACAGCTGCAGGATTCATTCGGTGTGATCATGCTGGCTCTGGTCAATAATGAGCCTAAGGTCATGAATCTGCTGGATATGCTCACATATTACCTGAAGCATCAGGAAGATGTGGTAACCCGCAGGACCAAATATGACTTAAACAAGGCTGAAGAGCGTGATCATATACTGCAGGGATTACTTATCGCTCTCGATAATATCGATGAAGTGATCCAGATCATCAGAGGAAGTGCCAATACTCAGGAAGCCAAGGATAACCTGATGGCCAGATTCGGGCTGACCGATCCGCAGGCGCAGGCAATCGTGGATATGAGGCTGCGTGCTCTGACAGGACTGGAACGGGAGAAGATAGAGACCGAGCATCAGGAACTGATCAAGCTGATCGCCGAACTCAAGGCTATATTGGGAGATGAGAAGCTGCTGCTTGGCGTGATCAAGAAGGAACTCATGGAAGTAGCCGATAAATTCGGTGACGACCGCCGTTCACAGATAGGATATGATGTCTATGACATCAATATGGAAGATCTCATACCCAATGAGAATACCGTCATAGCGATGACCAATGTCGGATATATCAAGCGAATGACCGTGGATAACTTCAAATCACAGCATCGCGGCGGCAAGGGGATCAAGGGTATGTCGATCATAGAAGATGACTATATCGAAGACCTGCTGATGACGACTACACACCATGATGTGATATTCTTTACGAATTTCGGCAGATGTTACAGATTACGGGCATATCAGATACCCGAATCCGGACGTACATCCAGAGGTACTGCGATAGTTAACCTGCTTCAGCTGTCTCCGGATGAGAAGATCACGGCCATGATCCCGATCCCGATGCCGGTCACAGAGGATGATTTCAATAAATCTCTCTTCATGGTTACCAAGACAGGTATCATCAAGAAGACCAGTATCGAAGAATTTGCACATATCAGAAAAGGCGGTATCATCGCCATGAACTTAAAAGACGATGATGAACTGATAGAAGTTAAGCTCACCGTACCCGATAATGAGATCTTCATGGTCACTAAGAACGGTATGTGCATACATTTCAAGGAATCGGATGTCAGAAATACCGGAAGAAACACCATGGGTGTCAAGGGTATGAATCTTGACTATGATGATGAGATAGTCGGTATGCAGTTAAATACCCAGGGTGGCAGCCTGCTGATCGCTTCCGAGAACGGTATGGGTAAACGTACCAATATCAACGAGTTCACCCTGCAGAAACGTGGCGGCAAAGGTCTTAAATGCTACAAGATCACAGAAAAGACCGGCTATGTGGTAGGTGTTAAGGCCGTCAATGACGATCATGAGCTGATGCTCATTACCAGTGCGGGTACCATTATCCAGATACGTATGGAAGATATCAATACTCTCGGACGTATCACTTCAGGTGTTAAACTGATCAATCTGGATGATGATATCAAGGTGGTCAAGATCGCCAAGGTCAGAGAGAAAGTCAGCGACGGTTCCAAGGAATATGATGAAGTCGAGGATGCCATGGAGGATATCCCCGAAAACGACGGTCAGTATGATGACGAAGAAGAAGTGACACTGCCTGTTGAGGAGTCTGAAGACTGATATTTAAGTCTGTGTCAGTGTATATTAACGGTTGCCCTGTCGATATATTTTCGGCAGGGTTTACTATGAGCAAATTATTTCTCTTAAAAGAAAGAAGGTGAGATCATGGAAGCATATTCCATACTCAGAGATCTTGCGATAATCATCATAGCGGCGAAATTCTTCGGAATTGTGGCCAGAAAACTCAAGGCACCGCAGGTCGTTGGAGAAATAGTAGCCGGTCTTCTGATAGGCCCCGGCGTACTCGGCATCGTATCACAGACGGATTTTCTGGCACAGATGGCGGAGATAGGTGTTATCCTGCTCATGTTCTCAGCCGGTCTGGAGACTGACTTAAAGCAGCTTATCAAGATCGGACCCAAGGCAGCACTTATCGCGACAGCCGGAGTATTTGTTCCTCTCGTGGGCGGAACTCTGTTATATATGGGCTTCTACGGAATGGCCCCCTGGGGTTCCGATGAGTTCTATAAAGCAGTGTTCATCGGAACGATCATGACGGCAACCAGTGTGAGCATCACCGTACAGGCCCTTAAGGAGATGGGCAAGCTTTCGGATGAGGTGGGTACTACGATAGTAAGCGCCGCCATCATAGATGACGTCATAGGCATAGTGGTACTGACCATAGTCATCGGTTTTAAGAATCCGGAAACAGGTATCGGCACGGTCTTGCTCTCTACAGTCGCATTTTTTGCTCTCGCAGTGGGAGTCGGATTTATCTGCTATAAGGTATTTGCCTGGGTGGACAGGAAATACCCCCATACGAGACGTATTCCGATAGCTGCACTGGCCCTGTGCTTTACTTTGGCTTATGTGGCTGAAGAAGTGTTCGGAATAGCTGATATCACGGGTGCATATGTTGCCGGTATCATCCTGTGTTCCATCCAGGATTCGCATTATGTGGATGAAAAAGTGGATATCAACTCATATATGATGTTCGGTCCGATATTTTTTGCCAGCATCGGTATCAAGACCAATCTGGATAATATGAACATGCAGATCCTGTGGTTTTCTCTGGGGTTCGTCGCAGTGGCCATATTGTGTAAGATCATCGGCTGTGGGCTGATGGGATTAGGATGCGGCTTCTCCGGACATGATTCACTGAAGATAGGCGTAGGTATGATGACAAGAGGTGAGGTGGCTCTGATCGTCGCTCAGAAGGGTCTTGCCGAAGGATTCATAACTTCGGTCTATTTCACATCCGTAATATTGCTTATAATAGTATCATCGATATGTACCCCGATAATACTTAAATTCCTGTATTCCAAAGACCCCGCACCTGAGGTGAATTACAGCGTAGTGCGCAGAAAGGGCGATAAATAATGGATCATAAGATAGTCCTTACCGGCGGTGGTACGGCCGGTCATGTAACACCTAACCTGGCGCTGCTGCCTTCTCTTAGAGCTGCCGGATTCGAAGCTACCTATATAGGATCTGTGGACGGTATAGAGAAGGGACTGGCCGAAGATGCCGGTCTCACATATTACGGTATAGCAGTAGGCAAGCTCAGACGGTATTTTGATCCGAAGAATTTCTCGGATCCGTTCAGGGTCATCAAGGGATTTTTCCAGGCCAGAAAGATCTTAAAGGATATACGTCCGGATGTCGTTTTTTCCAAGGGAGGATTCGTGGCAGTGCCTGTAGTCAGGGCCGCTGCATCTCTTAAGATTCCCTGCATAATCCATGAATCCGATATCACACCCGGTCTGGCTAACAGGCTTTGTATTCCGGCTGCGGATATAGTCTGCTGTAATTTCCCGGAGACATTTGACCTGATACCGCCCGAGAAGGCGCATCTGACGGGATCGCCGATCAGGGACGAGCTTTTCAGGGGAGACCGTGAAGCCGGGCGCAGGTTTGTGGGATTTACCGATGATAAACCGGTGATCATGGTCATAGGAGGAAGTCAGGGATCGGCTGCGATCAACGGAGCGATCCGCGATTCACTGACAGAACTGCTGAAGGACTTCAATATCGTGCATCTGACAGGAAAGGACAAGATGGACAATATGCTCCTGACCGTGGACGGATATAAGCAATACGAGTATATTACCGATGAGCTTCCGGATATATTTGCGATGGCGGATATAGTCGTATCCCGCTCGGGAGCGAATGCGATAGGTGAACTTCTGGCACTGCATAAGCCGAATCTCCTGATTCCGCTGCCTTCGGCATCGAGCCGCGGTGATCAGATCATGAATGCCAAATCCTATGAAGATCAGGGCTTCAGCATGGTCCTGAGCGAGGAGGACATGACTTCCAAACTGCTGATATCCAAAATCCGCGAACTGTATGAGACTAAAGATAAATACATTCAGGCTATGGAGAACAGTAAGCAGAGAGATGCCATAGCTGCCATCATGGAACTGATCTTAAGCAAAGTCAAAACCTGAAATGCTGTTTAACTCATATATATTCATATGTATACTGCTGCCCGTCGCATTGCTCGGATGGTATGGTTTGAATTATTTTGGACATAACCGTCTTGCAGGCATATTTCTGACGGGCATTTCTTTATGGTTTTATGCTTATTTCCACGTATCATACCTTTTTGTGATAACAGGCAGCATAGTCCTCAATTATCTCATCAGCCTGATCGTGGAGGCATACCGTAAACACGGTGATGCCGAAAACGGCGGTGTGATGAGGATCTTACTGATAATCTCGGTCGTCGCCAACCTCGGAATACTCTTTTACTTCAAATATACGGATTTTCTGATAGAGAATATAAACACACTCACAGGGAGGGATATTGCCCTGCGACACATACTGCTGCCGCTGGGTATCAGTTTCTTTACTTTCCAGCAGCTCTCATACGTGATCGACAGGTGCAGGGACAGGGCCCCGCATTATGATCTGATCACATATATGACGTTTGTAACGTTTTTTCCGCAGCTGATAGCCGGACCTATAGTTACATATGACGAGATGATGCCGCAGTTTGCAGATATGGGCAGACGCAGGATCGATCCCGATAATATGCGTACCGGGATCAGGTATTTCGTGATAGGCTTCGCCAAAAAGATACTGCTCGCGGATGTGCTGGCCGGGCCCGTGAATCAGGCGTTCATAACACCGCGTGAGCTGGATACCGTAACAGTGATCATCGTGATGCTCATGTATATGTTTGAACTGTACTTTGATTTCAGCGGTTACTGTGATATGGCATCGGGCATTGCAAAGATGTTCAATATCGATCTGCCCATGAACTTCAATTCACCGTATACAAGTGCGAATGTTAAAGAACTGTGGCAGAGATGGCATATCACTCTGTCAAGATTCTTTACGACATACGTATATATACCGCTGGGCGGGTCGAGACGCGGATACGGACGGATGCTTACAAATGTGTTTATCGTATTCGTACTCAGCGGACTCTGGCACGGTGCGGCCTGGACCTATGTACTCTGGGGCGCGGTAAACGGTCTGCTAGTAGTATGGGATAATGCATGCCTCATAGGGGTACGGGGCTGTGAATATAAGAGGGAATGTAAACTGTATATTCCGAGGAAAGCCGGTCAGATCCTTACTTTCTGCTTCTTTTTGCTGTCATTGTGCTTCTTCAGGAGTTCGACCATACCGGATGCGCTGCACCTGATCAGATCGGTATTTGTCTTTAACTGGAACGGCAGGCTGTTCGACATCCTGAGTTATCTAAAGACTCCGGAATTCTATGTGATTGAAGAGGCAGCAGGCATGATGTCGGCGAATATGCTCAATTACGTACATCTGGCATGTGCGCTTATAATGCTGGCAGTCAGCTTCATAATAATACTTAAGCCCAACTCACATGAGATCGCACCCCGTAATGACCATCCCGTCAGGGACGGCATCCTGATGGGTATCGTGTTTGCATGGTGTTTCATATCGCTCAATCAGGTGAGTACGTTCCTGTATTTTAACTTTTAACAGTATATGCATGCAGAAAACTCAAAGAAAAACTTCATACGCGTATTCGTAACAGCTCTCCTGGTGAGCCTGCTGATCATCGCAGGCACAGTCGTACTGTTCGATCCTTTCTATGTATATCACAAGCCGCTTCCCGGGCTCAAAGCAGTGCTGAACGATAAGGAATACCAGTGCACGGGTACGCTTAAGCACTTCGAATATGATGCCGTGATCGCGGGATCCAGTGTCTGCGAGAACTTCAATAACGGCTGGTTCGATGAAAACTTTGACTGTACGTCCGTAAAAGCGATCAGATCATACGGAGCTACGGCCGATCTGATGTATCTGCTTGATATGGCCTATGAGCACCGGGACCTTAGGTATGTATTCTACAATATCGATCCGTCCAGCCTGTATTCACCTACGGAGACTACTTATGTATCGACCGGCTGTCCGGTATATCTGTATGACGATAATCCGTTTAATGACTGGAAGTATCTGTTCAACAAGGACGTGCTGATGGAGAAGATCCCCTTCATGCTGGCCAAATCAAGATCAGACTATGATGAAGGAGATTCATATAACTGGGCTCAGTGGAAGACTTTTCATCATCTCATGTGCATGACGATGTACGAGCGGCTGCCTGAAGTTGCTAAAATGCAGGATGATCATATGTATGATGAGCTTGCACGCAGGAATACGGCGCTGATCACCGGGATGGTGGAGGCGCATCCCGAAACAGAGTTCATTTTCTTTTTCTCACCGTATTCTATGTGCTGGTGGGACAACGCTTACCGTAACGGAGAGCGGGATGCGGTGCTTTCTGCGGAGAGGATATGCATAGAGGAACTGACCGGATACGATAACGCGAAGGTGTATTTTTATCAGGACGATGCAGATATCATTACCGATCTGGATAACTATATGGACACGATCCATTTCTCCAAGGATATCAATCATTATATCTGCGACAGCCTGAAAGAAGGACGAGACAGGGTCACTGCCGGCAATACAGATTCCGTGCTTGATGGAATGTATGAGCTGTCCGAGCAGATCGTAAGCGATTATATCAAAGAGTATTATCCCGACTGATAATATTGAAGATTAGGCCTAAATTTGGTAAACTTACTACGATTGTGTAAGTATCAGTTACGCTAGGAGGACGATATGAATAAAGTAACATTTGACTACTCAAAAGCAATGAGCTTCGTAACGGAAGCCGAGATCAAAAAAATGGCTAAGACAGCCGAGAAAGCAAAGGAAACTCTGGTGTCAAAAAGCGGCGCCGGCAATGATTTTCTCGGATGGATCGACCTGCCGGAAGAATACGATAAAGAAGAGTTTGAACGTATCAAGAAAGCAGCAGAGAAGATCAAATCGGATTCGGAGGTGCTGATCGTTATCGGTATCGGCGGATCATATCTGGGTTCAAGAGCTGCCATAGAATTCCTGCGTCACAGCTTCTATAACCAGGTGGACAAGTCTATCCGCAAGACTCCCGAGATCTACTTTGCAGGTCACTGCATCGGTTCCACCTATATCAGGCATCTGATCGATGTGATCGGAGACCGTGATTTCTCCGTCAATGTAATATCCAAATCAGGTACAACGACCGAGCCTGCCATAGCTTTCAGGATCTTCAAGGAACTGCTTGAGAGAAAGTATGGTAAGGAAGGAGCTGCCAAGAGGATATATGCGACTACCGATAAGGCTAAGGGAGCTTTGAAGAGCCTGGCTACCGAGGAAGGCTATGAGACATTCGTAGTGCCGGATGATGTAGGAGGACGTTTCTCGGTTCTTACGGCAGTAGGCCTGCTCCCCATCGCAGTCAGCGGAGCCAATATAGACAAGCTGATGGAAGGTGCCCGCGAAGGCAGACGTATGGCACTGGAGAACGATTTTGACGATAATGACGCAATGCAATATGCGGTTCTTCGTAACATCATGCGTGAGAAGGGCAAGGAGATCGAGATCCTGGCAAATTACGGTCCCTGTTTCCACTATGTATGTGAGTGGTGGAAACAGCTTTACGGAGAGTCGGAAGGCAAGGACGGCAAGGGTATATTCCCTGCAAGTGTCGATCTGACCACCGACCTGCATTCCATGGGACAGTATATTCAGGACGGCAACCGTATCCTGTTTGAGACAGTTCTGATGATCGATAAGCCCCGCGAGGAGATCATCATCGGCCGTGAGAGCGTAGATCTGGACGGACTTAATTATCTGGCAGGCAAGACCGTTGATTTCGTCAACAAGTCAGCCATGATGGGAACCGTTCTGGCACATACGGACGGAGATGTACCGAACTTTGTACTTACTCTTCCCGAGGTAAATGAATACTATCTGGGCGAGATGTTCTACATGTTTGAGTTTGCATGCGGCGTGAGCGGATATATCCTGGGTGTTAATCCTTTCAACCAGCCCGGTGTCGAGAGCTATAAGAAGAACATGTTCGCTCTTCTCGGAAAGCCCGGATATGAGGAGCAGAGAGAGAAGCTTCAGGCCAGACTTAAGTGATCTGAGTAAAGGAATGATATGTGCGGAATAATCGGATATAACGGTAAGAAACAGGTAGAGCCTATCATCATAGATGCGCTGACGACTCTGGAATACAGAGGATACGACAGTGCCGGTATGGCTGTGACCAATTCCAAAATGAACCGGACCGATGTGTATAAATGTGCCGGAAGGGTCAAGGACCTGGAGAAGGTCTGTGAAAGCAAAACCATCGATTCCACCTGTGGTATCGGCCATACCAGATGGGCGACCCATGGCGGAGTATGTGATGCCAACGCACATCCCCATAATCAGGGTGACGTGACGGTGGTTCATAACGGTATCATAGAGAATTACAAGGATCTCGTCGATGAGTTCAATCTGGAAGGAAGCCTCAGATCCGAGACGGATACCGAGGTAGCTGCCGCAGTTCTGAATTATTACTACAAAGAGACACATGACCCCAAAAAAGCCATAACCAAAGCGGTTAAGCGCCTGAAGGGAACCTTTGCTTTGGTAATAATGTTCGGTGATATACCCGATGTCATCTATTCGATCAGAAACGTGAGCCCCATAGTGGCAACCCTCAGCGAGGAGGGCGCGATGCTGGCGTCCGACCTGACCGCACTGTGCCGGTTCACCGATCAGTATTTCGTAGTACCCGAATACACCATAGTTGAACTTCACAAGGACAGCATAGCCATGTGGACTCTGGACGGCAGGGAACTGCAGCCCGAGTACCTGACCATGAGCTGGGAGAAGAACAGCGCCGAGAAGAATGGTTATCCTTTCTATATGGAAAAGGAGATCATGGAGCAGCCCAAGGCCATCAGAGATACCATAGCCGGCAGGACCAAATCCGGTATTCCGAACTTCGAGGCAGATCAGATCCCCGATTCACTGTTCACCGATTGTGAGAGGATATGCGTGGTAGCCTGCGGTACGGCGATGCATGCCGGCCTGGTCTTCCAGTCGCTCGTCAAGACCCGCCTGAATATGCATATTGAGGTAGAGCTGGCATCGGAATTCATGTATTCGGATCCGGTAATAGATGAGAAGACTCTCGTGATAGCGGTATCACAGTCAGGTGAGACCATCGATACGCTGGAAGCACTCAAATATGCCAGACGAAAAGGGGCCAGAAGTCTCGCGATCATCAATGTAAAGGGATCCTCCATAGCCCGTGAGAGTGACTATGTACTGTATACCAATGCCGGTCCCGAGATCGCGGTTGCAAGTACCAAAGCTTATACGACACAGCTTTCGCTGTTCTATCTGATAGTGTATAAGATGGCTCATATCAGAGGCATAATGAGTGATGATGAGGTACGAGACTGTATCCGCAGCTTAAAGAGAGTACCCGAGGTCATCGGCAGCGTGCTGGATGAGAAAAATGCTATCCACGTCATAGCCAGGGGTGTGCTCGAAGCAAAAGATCTGTTCATGATAGGCAGAGGCCTGGATTATTCGATACTTCAGGAAGGATCGCTGAAACTCAAGGAAGTATCCTATATACATTCCGAAGCATATGCATCCGGGGAGCTTAAGCACGGTCCTATTGCCCTTATTACCGACAATACACCCGTGGTAGCCGTAGTTACGCAGACCAGACTGATGAGCAAGGAACTTTCAAACATCAGGGAGGTTAAGTCCAGGGGGGCGCAGATCGCATTGTTCATCAAGGCCGATCTGATGCAGCAGAGTACCAGGGAGTTTGATACATTCGTACTGCCGAATCTGCCGGACGAGCTGATGGTATTCCCTGCTTCGGTGGCATTGCAGCTGCTGGCGTATTACGTATCCAGCGATAAGGGATTCGATGTAGATAAGCCGAGAAATCTGGCAAAGGTCGTTACTGTTGAATAAAAGAAAAAGAGTATTTGATATCATACAGATAGGTCAGAGCAGGGACATTGCAAGCAAGGCGTTTGATTATGTCCTTGTTCTTGTTATTGTCACAAATATCCTGGTGATGATCCTTGAGACATTTGAACCTCTTACGGAGTACGGATATGTCTTTGAGATCGTGGAGATCGCCTGTATCCTGTTTTTTGCCATGGAATACGTGCTCAGGATATGGACAGCGGATTATCTGTATCCGGATGTGTCGAGGGGACGTGCGGCAGCGAACTTTATTTTCAGTTTTGACGGAATAGTTGAGCTTTTCACCATATTGCCGTTTTTCTTCCTTTCGGGATTCGTGGTATTCAGGATGCTCAGGGTGGTCAGGATATTCCATCTGTTCAGGCTGAATGCGAACTATGACTCGTTTAATGTCATTACCACTGTTCTGAAAGAAAAGAAAAACCAGATACTTTCATCGCTCTTCATACTGTTCGTGCTCGTACTCGGTGCTTCCATATGCATGTATTCCGCAGAACATGAGGTTCAGCCGGAAGTATTTGACAATGCTTTCTCCGGGATATGGTGGAGCGTATCCACGATACTGACCATAGGCTACGGGGATATGTATCCGGTGACGGCGGCAGGCAGGATCATGGCTGTGATAATATCCGTACTTGGTGTGGGGGTCGTGGCAATCCCTACCGGTATCATATCCGCAGGATTTGTAGAGTACTACAGCCGTATGCAGCGCGATGAACTTCACAGCAGAGGTACGATAGCACTTAATGCCACGCCTGAGTCCGGTCTGACGGGACTGAACATGGAAGAGTTGATGAATGATTTCGGGATATCACCGCTTGTGATCATCAGAGACGGTGCGGTTGTGATTCCGACTGACGATATCAGGATAATTAACGGAGATACATTGGTTTATTATGACGACCCGATCTGAAATACCTGCAGAAAAACCCAAAAGAAAAAATCTGGAAGAGAGATTCGCCGACTGGCTCGGACACTGGCCCAGGATCCAGGAACTCTATTTAAAGTATGAGGAGATCATAACATACCTGTTCGTGGGAGGAATGACCACGGTAGTTGCATGGACCTGTAAGTTTCTGGGCAACCTGATCCTGTACAGGGGTGCGGCTACGCATACATCCGTACAGACGGCGATATTGACCGTTATAGACTGGACAGCGGGTGTCATTTTTTCATTCTTTACCAACAGGACTTATGTGTTCAAGAGTGATGCACCGATGCTGCCGGAAGCATGCAAATTCGTTGCATCCAGGATATCAACACTGTTTCTGGAGTATTTGTGCATGCTGGTCCTGGACACGATCCTGGGAATCAACTTTTATGTATCGACTGTAGTAACTGCGGTCATCGTGGTCATAGCCAACTATATCTTCAGCAAGTTCCTGGTCTTCAGGAATAAGAAGAAAACTCCGGAGGAAACCGCATCGGATGGACAATAAGCAGGAGAATACTTACAAAAACATATACCGGATAATGCTTGTTGTGATGGCAGCGGTGATATTGCCGATATGGTATCTTGGTCGTTTTCAGGTCCTGAACCTGGACGATTTTTATTTTGGTGCGATGACTCACCATGCCTGGATCAGGACGCATTCCCCGGCGGAAGTCATAAAAGCTGCCTGTGAACAGGTCCGGTTTTATTTCTTTGCCAAGCAGGCCACATATTCATCGGTGTTTCTGATGTCCGTATTTCCCGGAGTCTGGGCCCGGAATATGTATTTTCCAGTTCCGGTCATCCTGTCATCCATGATCATAGCGTCCGTATCGGTGCTTACTCATACGGTCATGTCTGACTGCATGGGGATCAGGGACAGGTACAGGACCGGTATAGTGAGCATCATCCTGGTCTTTGTGATCATTCAGACCCTTCCGGTTCCGCTGGAAGCACTTTACTGGTATAACGGTGCACTGCATTATGTGTTTATGGAATCGGTCTTGTTCTTTGAGACCGCGTGCATATTGCACGGAATCCGTACGACAGACAGAGTGACCGTGATATGGACGACTGTGGTTGCATCGGTACTTGGTATCATAGTCGGCGGAGGTAATCTGGTCACGGGGCTTCAGGCATGTATCCTGATCGTACTTCATGTCGCTGTACATATATACGGAAGGATCTCCGGCAGGAATGAGAATAAAATGTGGTTTCTGACCCCCGAACTGATCACGGTCGCGGGATACCTGGTCAATATCACCGCACCCGGTAATGCACAGAGGCAGGCCGATTCGGTCATGATGAATCCGTTTAAGGCCATATTCATGTCATTTTACTGGGGTGCTGCGCATGGGATCAGCTGGCTGTCTCCGATGTCTCTCATAGCGATCGCTGTCATCATAGTTGTTATGGCGTCACTGGCAAAGGATTGTAAGGGCCGCTTTTTTCATCCCGGTCTTATGGCCGTTATCAGCATATGTATATTT
Source organism: uncultured Lachnospiraceae bacterium (assembly GCA_905234595.1). Lineage (GTDB taxonomy): Bacteria > Bacillota > Clostridia > Lachnospirales > Lachnospiraceae > XBB2008. The sequence goes on from CAJOID010000002.1 coordinate 64,663, forward strand.
GCCGCGATGTTTACTCCGACATTTTATGCGATGAGTGAAGATGCACCTTCCAGAGTACAGAACATCATCTATATCGCAGAGTTTGTTCTCATTTTTATAAATATAGCCAATGCTGTGGGATATCTGTACACATCGGATAAATGTGAGAGTGAATGCGGGAGTTTCTTCAGAAGACTGTTTGAACTGACGGAGAGCGTTCTGCCCGGACTTATAACGGCCGGCGGAGCAGCGATCCTGATCGTATTTGTTTTCTGTGCCGATAAGAATGAGTTCGTCACGATATCAGCAATACGTTCCATAATGAACGGCGAAGCATCCAGATATCATGAACAGAGCATGGAGCGTCTGGAGATCCTGTACGATGAAGATCAGCCGGATGCCGTTATATACGGATATACCGACGATGCCAAACCCTATCTTCTGTTCAAGCAGGATGTGAGCACTGCCGAAGGAGAAGAAGGGTATTGGCAGAATATAGAAATGTCGAATTATTTCGAAAAAGAAAGTATCACTGTTGTGTCGCCATAGTTTTTACGCGGGCGATCGCACTTTTGACAGGCGGAAGTGAGATGAGCAGTATGGTAAGTATCATTTCCGGTATGATATAGCTCATGTTATAGACTATACCGGCGCCCAGAGCAGTAAGCTTATCGATCGCGCTTCCGAAGTATTCCGTATAGAAGATCGCTCCGGAGACACAGTGGAAGAATAATCTTGCGAGACAACCGACTATATACCCGGTCAGCAAACCGTTCTTTTTCTGATAAAAGAATCCGGACAGTCCCAAAGACGTGAAGGCCAGAGGGTAATCGAGTATGACCTGGGCCGGATGCATGACATAAGGACCGGTGATGAACTGAAGGATGCTGTAGGCAAAGGCCGCAGTCAGGCCGACAGCCGGACCGTACCAGTAGCCTATCATGCAGATGATGAGCATTGAAAACAGCGTAATGCTCCCTCCGTTAAACCAGAACGGACCTTTGAATTTGACAAATGTCGCGATCACCGTGGCAAGCGCCAGAGCGATAGCGGAGAAAGTGATCACCTTCGGAGTAAAACGGGTTTTGGTTGATGTTGTTTCAGACATAATAAATCCTCCTTTGAATAAGGAGGGCGACACGATAAGACTATGGTAAGTCTGTTGCTTCCCTACGCCGGTATTATCCGGTTCAGGTGATGAGGGTCAGGAATAAATCCACTCTCAGCGTGATCGCACCCCTAGCAAATGATTACAAAGGATAATATATAGCTATATAAGAGATAAGTCAAATGAGATTACTGTTTATAAGACACGGAGATCCGGATTATGAGCATGATGCTCTGACAGATACCGGCAAACTGGAAGCAGAAGCGCTTGCAAAGCACATATCTGAATGGAATATAGATGAGGTCTATCTGTCGCCTCTCGGAAGAGCCAGAGATACCGCGATGTATTCAATGCGCGCCATGGGACTTGATACGGATGAGATGGTACGTACCAGGACATTTGACTGGCTGCAGGAGTTCAATGCAGTGGTCGATATGCCTGCGATGCCCGAATATCTGGAGGCCTATCCCAACAGTGTGCTGCCCGACGGCAGCTTAAGAAAACGCATATGCTGGGATATAGTACCGGCCTATCTGAATAAGCATCCTAAGTTATACGAGACCCGGGGATGGCGTGATACCAAACTTGTGCATGACACCGATATAGCGGAGAAATATGACGGAGTGTGTGAGGGGATAGACAATCTCCTTTCGAATTACGGATATGTCAGGGACGGATACGGATACCGTGTCGATAAGGAATACACCGGAACGATCGCGTTCTTCTGCCATTTCGGCGTGACATGCGTGATCCTGAGCCATCTGACGAATATGTCACCTTTCGGGCTGTGGCACGGAACATGTCTGGCTCCCACTTCCGTGACGGAGGTGTATACTGAAGAGAGACAACAGGGATATGCATTATTCCGCGCATGGAAGACCGGGGATGTCACGCATCTGACCCTGGAAGGCATGAAACCTTCTTTTTCGGCCAGATTTGCAGAAGTATATTCCTATACGGAACAGAGGCATTAATGTAAATGAGCCGGTATATCGGGAGGTATGACGATGGCAAATGAGAGAGACAGCGGGGATCTGATCAGACAGCTGGCCACATCCTTCGGAATGGCAGATACCTATAACACAAGACTTGAGGGGTCCAAATATGATGTAGCTACCGGAACACTGTACTGTGACGGTATGGCTGTATCCAAAACGAGCGTAGAGACCGCACTTGCCTTTTTCCAGAGGCAGAGGGATTATTACAGAAGTACGGCTGATAAGGACAACGCGGCCATGGAGCAGTTTATGAATTACTCTGTGGCTTATAATGCCATAGTGATGATGATGACACAGAAACCGGAATAAACTTCGGTTTTGAGGGTAAAACATGAAGATCAAATGTGATTATTGCGACAATACATACGAAGATACACTGCCCCAGTGCCCGTATTGCGAAGCACCGAACCCGTCACATAAGCAGGTTAAGGGTGCGCCGAAGACCATAGCCGAGCTTCAGCAGTGGTATAAGGACCGTAATCTTCCGCCTTATGAGACTACGAGATTCTTCATCGGTATGGATCATCAGGGCCCGCAGGCATTCGGTATATATAAGGATCCTCAGAGCGGGGAATATGTGGTCTACAAGAATAAGAGTGACGGAAGCCGTGCAGTCAGATACCGCGGTACGGATGAAGAATATGCCGTAAACGAGCTGTATCAGAAACTGAAGGATGAGATAGTCCATCAGAAGTCCAATCAGGGAAAACTGCACAGCAGCGGAGGATCGAGGCGCAGTTCGGGCTTTCTGTCCGATGCAAATTCAAGGATCTGTTTTGCCATATTCGCAGCGGTACTGGCCGCGACAGTGGGCTTAAGTTATGCCGGTCATAAGCATGACGGGTACTATAACTACAATAACGTCGTATATTATAACTACGACAACAACTGGTACTACTATGATGACTACTATGACGACTGGTATACGACGGATTCTTACGATCCGGGCGTAAGCGCCATCACCGAATCCTATGATGATTACTACATGTCCGAGAACTGGACTACGGACATGAATGCAACAGACTGGGATGACAGCGTTTATTATGAAGAAACGCATTCTTCATCGGATTCGGATTATGATTCGGATTATGACTCCGATTGGGACTGGGATTCCGGATCTGACTGGGATTCGGGCGGAACGGACTGGGATTCCGACTGGTAAAAAAGAAGCTGAATGAACAGCTTCTTAAAGAAATCGGGGTGACGTGATTCGAACACGCGACCTCTACGTCCCGAATATCGCTTCACATTTTTTATTTCTTTCCATTCTGTCCCAAATCCGCTTATCTAAAGCATTTTTCCATCACCTAAAAATACGATAACACATAATAACATGGAATAAAAAGCAAAATAAAACTTTTTGGTTAGAAAAGCTTTCTGTGGATCCTGAAAACAGGATTTACGGAGAGTTTTTTATGATAGATGGAAATCTGGCACTAAAAATCATACCAGAATCAAAGCCCACCATCATCAATATGCCGGATATTGAATGGACTTTTGAGCAGCATGCAGATTCATCGGTGGTTTCTTCTCTGTACTGTGGGAGAATGCTTCCGTACTTGCATCGGCTGCATGGTCTTTGAATGAGAAAATCCCATACGCAGTCATTGATGTCATCGTACCGGGGTTACTCGCCATCTTAGGTTTCCTCGCCATTTTCCTTGGTGTCCTCGCCTTGGTA
>CAJOID010000003.1 GCA_905234595.1 uncultured Lachnospiraceae bacterium
AAAAGGGCTACAATCCCGTAAACCAGATAGTCGGATATATCATGTCCGGTGACCCCACCTACATCACCAACCATCAGGGAGCCAGAAGCCTGATCATGAAGGTTGAGCGAGATGAGCTGGTTGAGGAACTGCTGAGCGAGTACATCCACAGCAAGGGATGGGATCAGAAGTAAGAGACCGGACGGAGACACATATGCGTATTCTGGGCTTGGATTACGGGGCGAAGACCATGGGCGTATCGGTCAGCGATCCGCTGCATATTACCGCTCAGGGTCTGGAGATCATCAGGCGTGAAAAAGAAAACCATATGCGAAAGACCCTGGCGCGTATCGAAGAACTGATCACGGAATACGATGTGGGACTCATCGTACTCGGTTATCCGCTGAATATGGATGACAGCCGGGGGCCGAGAGCGGAGGCCAGTGAGCAGCTGGCTGACACACTTACACGCAGGACCGGACTGGAAGTGATACTGTGGGATGAGAGACTCACCACAGTTGAAGCTGACGAGATCATGAATGAGGCCCGGATCCGGCGTGATGACCGCAGCAAATACGTAGACAAGATTGCCGCAACCCTGATACTTCAGAGTTATCTTGACGAGCACGGAAACTGATCAGAGGTGCCATTTGGAAAAGATCACATTTGCCCCTGAGGGGGAGGAAGCTATAGATTTCTACATACTTGAGACGACGAGACTTGGTGGAGTGGATTATATCCTCGTCACGGACGCGCCCGAAGGCGATGGCGAGGCCATGATCATGAAGGATCTCTCGGATCCGGACGATGCGGAGGCTCTGTACGAGTTTGTGGAGGATGATGATGAACTGAAGGCCGTAGGCAAGGTCTTCGAGAACATCTTAGAGGACGTTGATATTGTATGAGCAACATTAAAACTGCGCAGGACGTAAGCTCCAGGCTTAAGATCATTCCACTGGGCGGATTGGAGCAGATCGGACTGAACATTACTGCCTTCGAATTCGAAGACAGTATTATTGTCGTGGATTGCGGACTGGCATTTCCGACCGATGATATGCTGGGCATAGACCTGGTGATCCCGGACGTGACTTACCTGCTGGATAATGCACCTAAGGTCGAAGCTTTTGTGATCACTCACGGACACGAGGATCACATCGGCGCACTGCCCTATATCCTGAAGGTTCTGAATGTCCCCGTCTATGCCACACGCCTGACATTGGGACTTATCGAGCGTAAGCTGGAGGAACACGAGCTCCTCGAAGTGACGGAGAGACATGAGGTCGGTTTCGGCGAGACCGTTTCGCTCGGTAAATTCAATGTGGAATTCATCAAGACCAACCACAGTATAGTGGATGCCGCCGCGCTGGCTATATACAGTCCGGTAGGAACGGTAGTTCACACCGGAGATTTCAAGGTGGATTACACTCCCCTGTACGGAGATACGATAGATCTGCAGAGGTTTGCCGAACTGGGACGCGAGGGCGTGCTGGCTCTTCTGTGTGATTCGACCAATGCGGAGCGGCCGGGATTTACTCCTTCCGAACGTACACTTGGAACGGCATTCGATGCTCTTTTTGCCGAGCACAAGGGACGCCGTATCATAGTGGCTACTTTCGCATCCAATGTGGACAGGGTGCAGCAGATAATAGATACTGCCTGCCGGTTCGACCGCAAGGTTGTGGTCGAGGGACGCAGCATGGTCAATATAATAGATACCGCATCCGGTCTGGGATGCCTGAATATCCCCGACAACACGCTGATCGATATAGAGGAGATGCGCAGTTATCCCGATGATAAGATGGTCATCATCACCACCGGATCACAGGGAGAGAGCATGGCTGCGCTCAGCCGTATGGCTGACGGTAATCACCGCAAGGTCAAGATCACCGCGAATGACACGATCATATTCAGTTCCCATCCTATCCCCGGAAACGAAAAGGCCGTGACGAACGTGATCAATGAGCTTCTCCAGCTCGGAGCAGAGGTTATCTTCCAGGATGTACATGTATCGGGGCATGCCTGTCAGGAAGAGATCAAACTGATATATACACTGGTTCAGCCGAAGTATTCCGTGCCGGTACACGGAGAATACAAGCATCTCAAGGCACAGGCCAGTATTGCCGCGGAGCTGGGGATTCCTAAGGAGAACATATTCATCATATCCACCGGTGATGTGCTGTGTCTGGGGCCGGATGAAGCCGAGGTCAGAGGCAAGGTTCCCACCGGTGCTATAATGGTAGACGGTCTCGGTGTCGGAGACGTGGGCAATGTGGTCCTCAGGGACCGTCAGCGCCTGGCCAAGGACGGTATACTGATCGTAGTGGTCACCCTGGACCAGTATAATAAAGAGGTTCTGGCCGGTCCGGAGATCGTATCCCGGGGATTCGTATATGTCAAAGAATCCGATGAACTGATGAACGGTGCCTGGGAGGTCGCAAACGAGACCGTAGAGGGATGCATCAGCCGCGGGCAGACAGACTGGAACCGCATTAAGACCATCATCAGGGATAATTTGGGTGACTATATCTGGAAACAGACCAAGAGAAAACCCATGATACTGCCAATCATTCAGGAAATATGATAAACTAGCGGAGGTAAGACCTGCATGTCGTTATCGAGCGAACAGATCAGAATGGCAGCCAAGGAATATGCAGCCAAGATCCAGCAGACGGAGATCTATCGTACTTATTGCCGGGAAAGGGAACGCATCAAGCAGGACCCCGAACTGTATGCCAGAGTTAATGCTTATCGTCAGGCCACGTTTGAACTGCAGAACTATACGGACCAGGAACAGCTCTTTGACAGGATGGATGCATACGAGAAGGAGTACGAAAACTTTCGTGAGAATCCCGTGGTCGAAGGGTTCCTTCAGGCTGAACTTGCATTTTGCAGGATGATGCAGGAACTTAATATACTGATACTGGATCATCTCGATTTCGAGTGATCATAAGTTAGATTCGAGGAGTATTATGAAGCCGGCAGAGATAATCGGTTCCATATTGGAAACAATAATCAAGATAGCGATCTTCATCTTTTTGGGCGTTTTGATATACAGGGGCGCCCTGATCGCGTATGACTACGGATACAGGGTGTTCACCGAGGCACCTGTATCGGTCGGTGAGGGTCGTATTATCTCCATCGAGGTGAAGCCCGACATGTCGTCGCGTGATCTTGGTGATATGCTTCAGCAGAAAGGACTTATCCGGGATTCCAAGATATTCTTCCTGCAGGAACTGCTCAGTGAGTATCGCGGCAAAGAGGCTCCCGGTATTTATGATCTGAGTACCGCCATGACGGCGGAGGAAATGCTGGCAGTCATGGCCATGCAGCCTGTGGAGGAGGAAGAAGAGGAGACGATCGCCATTCCCGAATCCGAAGTTGAGGAACTGGAGATCGTTGACGAAGATCCCGAGGGTACTTCCGAGAACAACGTGATCGAAGAGGAGGCCGTTGTGGAAGGCGGCGAATGAATCTGGAGACCAGGATAGATTCTTTTATAGAATCACTTAAAAAACCGGAACCGGAGTATATAGAGAAGCTTGCAGCTTATGCACGTACGGAACATATTCCGGTCATCAGACCGGCCATGATGGATTTCCTGCGTACGATGATACTGATCCACAGACCAATGTCGATACTTGAGATAGGGTGCGCCATTGGTTTTTCTGCTTTATATATGAGGGAATATGCACCGGAAGGATGCCGGATCACTACTATAGAGAACTACGCTCCGCGTATATCCGCGGCAAAAGAGAATTTCGCCCGCTACGATACCGCCGGCCGGATAGAATTGCTTGAAGGCGATGCAACGGTGCTGATAAAAGATCTGCCCGGGCCCTATGATCTGATATTCATGGACGGTCCCAAAGGACAATACGTCAATATGTATGATGATATCAAGCGTCTTCAGCAGCCGGGAGGACTGCTGATCTCCGATAATATCCTCCAGGAAGGTGACATCCTTGAAAGCCGTTATGCGGTCACGCGCAGAGACCGGACGATCCATTCACGGATGAGAGAATATCTGTATAAACTGACACATGATGATGATTACTCGACGTCGGTACTGCCGGTTGCAGACGGCGTGACACTGAGCGTGCGTATATGAATACTATGAAGAAACCCGAATTACTGGTTCCGGCTGCAAATCTGGAAGTTCTGAAGACCGCAGTGGATTATGGCGCGGATGCCGTATATATAGGCGGCGAGGAGTTCGGCCTGAGGGCCAAAGCGGACAACTTCTCACATGATGAGATGACAGAGGGGATCGCTTATGCACATGAGCACGGAGTCAGGGTGCATGTGACGGTGAATATCCTCGCGCACAACTATGATCTGGACGGAGTGCGCACATATCTGACGGAGCTTAAGGTCATTAAGCCGGATGCGCTGATTATAGCCGATCCGGGGATATTTACCCTTGCACGTGAGATCTGTCCGGATATAGACGTGCATATTTCCACTCAGGCCAATAACACCAACTGGGAGACGTATCTGTTCTGGTACCGTCTTGGGGCCAAACGCGTCGTGTCGGCACGTGAACTGTCTCTGACCGAGATCCGGCAGATCAGAGAGCATATCCCGGAGGATATGGAGATAGAGAGTTTTATCCACGGAGCCATGTGCATATCCTATTCGGGGAGATGCCTGCTCAGCAATTATTTCACGGGACGTGATGCGAACCACGGAGCATGCACCCACCCCTGCAGATGGAAGTACGCGGTCGTGGAGGAGACGAGGCCCGGTGAGTATCTTCCCGTATATGAGAATGAACGCGGTACCTATATATTTAACTCCAGAGACCTGTGTATGATCGGACACATACCCGAGATGATCGGGGCCGGGATCGACAGCTTCAAGATAGAGGGCCGGATGAAGACCGCTCTGTATGTAGCTACCGTGGCCAGAACCTACAGGCGTGCGATAGATGATCATATGAGCGATCCCGCTCTGTACCGTGAGCATATGGAATGGTATCTCGAGGAGATAGGCAAGTGTACGCACAGACATTTCACCACGGGATTCTACTTCGGCAAACCCGCATCGGATGCACAGATATATGACAACAGCACATATGTGAACGACCATATCTATCTCGGAACGATCCGCGAGGTTACAGCCGACGGGCGTGCGGTATTTGAGCAGAAGAACAAATTTGCCGTCGGGGATACGATCGAACTGATGAAACGTAACTGTGAGGACAGAAAGGTCAGTGTCATCCGTCTTGAGGATGAGAACGGCATTGCCATGGAGAGTTGTCCGCATTCGAGACAGATCATATACGCCACTTTCTCGGAAATACCCGAAGCAGGCGATATCATGCGGGTCAGGGCAGAGTGAGAGAAGTGTTTTTGTTGACGCATCAAACGTGTTGATATACAATTTTTGCGTTCAAGTTTTAAACAGAATCAGAAAGCAGAGGATATCCATAAATGAGTGAAGTAACGGAGTTATTTGGTCAAAACGTCTTTACACGCGGCAAGATGAAGGAACGTCTGCCCAAGAATGTATACAGGGAGCTGATCAGGGTTTCCGAAAGAGGCGGGGAACTCTCCATGGAAGCGGCCAATGTCATTGCCAAAGCGATGAAGGACTGGGCCGAGGAGAACGGAGCCACACATTATACACACTGGTTCCAGCCGCTGACCGGTATCACCGCAGAGAAGCATGATGCCTTCGTATCGCTTCCCGATGAAGACGGACGTATGATAACCGAATTCTCCGGCAAGGAGCTGATCAAGGGTGAACCCGATGCATCATCTTTTCCGTCCGGCGGGCTGCGTGCGACATTCGAGGCCAGAGGTTATACGGCATGGGATATCACATCTCCGGCTTTTCTCAAGGAATCCTCCTGCGGTGTGATACTGTGTATCCCCACAGCCTTCTGCTCATATACCGGTGAAGCACTGGATAAGAAGACTCCGCTTCTGCGTTCCATGGAAGCATTGAGTGAACAGGCGCTCAGGATAGTCAGACTGTTCGGTAATACCGAGGCCACCAAGGTCACTCCGTGCGTTGGTCCCGAGCAGGAGTATTTCCTGGTCGATGCGGATCTGTATATGCAGAGACTGGATCTGATGTTCGCCGGACGTACTCTCTTCGGAGCTCCCGCCCCCAAGGGACAGGAGATGGATGACCACTATTTCGGTGTCATCAGAGAGAGAGTCGGCGCATATATGAAAGACTTAAACGAGGAACTCTGGAAACTGGGGATCCTCGCGAAGACGCAGCATAATGAGGTTGCACCCGCACAGCATGAGCTTGCGCCGATCTTTGATACGGTCAATATAGCGGTAGACCATAACCAGCTCGTGATGGAGACGATGAAGCGTGTGGCTACCCGTCACAACTTAAGATGTCTCCTGCATGAGAAGCCCTATGCCGGCGTGAACGGATCCGGTAAGCACAATAACTGGTCCATCAATACGGACAACGGGGTGAATATGCTCGATCCCGGAGACACCCCCAATGAGAATCTGCAGTTTCTGCTCGTGCTCGCATGTATCATGAAGGCAGTTGACGATCATGCCGATCTGCTCAGACAGTCTGCAGCGGATGTGGGTAACGATCACCGCCTGGGTGCGAATGAAGCACCTCCGGCCATCATATCCATATTCCTCGGAGAACAGCTTGAGGATGTGGTCACACAGCTGGTTGAGACCGGTGTGGCAAGTTCTGCCATACAGGGCGGCAAGCTGGAGACCGGTGTATCCACGCTTCCCGACTTTGAAAAGGACGCCACGGACCGTAACAGGACATCGCCTTTTGCATTTACAGGAAACAAGTTCGAGTTCAGAAGTGTCGGGAGCTCCGATTCCATAGCCAGTCCGAATACCATACTCAATGCAATAGTTGCGGAGGCATTCGATGAGGCAGCTACCATCCTCGAAGGTGCCGATGATTTCGAGATGGCAGTGCATGACCTGATCAAAAAGTATATGACGGAGCATCAGCGCATCATATTCAACGGTGACGGATACTCGGATGAATGGGTGGCTGAGGCTGCCAGACGTGGGCTGCCGAATATCAAGAGCATGATCGAGGCGGCTTGTGCGCTGACAACGGATAAGTCCGTTGCTCTGTTTGAGAGATTTAAGATATTCAACAGGACCGAGCTTGAGTCCCGCGAAGAGATCATATACGAGACCTATGCAAAGACTATCAATATCGAAGCGCTTACTATGATCGACATGGCCGGCAAGCAGATCATCCCCGCAGCAGTGAAGTATTCCGGCGAGCTGGCGCGTACCGTGAATGAGGTCAAGGCAGCAGGCGTAAATGCCGCAGCCGAAGACGAATTGCTTAAGAAGGCAATCGGATATATCAATGACGCCCAGACCGCATACAACAAACTCAAGGAAGTGAGTGCACATGCGGTCACTGTCAAAGACGGCAGGGAGCGTGCCTTCTACTATAAGGATGTAGTAAAGAGCGCCATGGATGAGCTTCGCGCGCCCTGTGATGAACTGGAGATGATCGTGGATAAGTCCCTGTGGCCGATCCCGACTTATGCAGAGCTGATGTTTGAGGTATGATTCTGTAGCTGTATTTGTATGCTTGTAAGCATTATACATCTTAAGAAAACAGATGAAAGGACAGCAGTTGTGACCTCCTTTGATGAAGTGGGTGACGGAAGTGATTTCGATGCAAGTGCCAGGAAGATATTCGGCGACAGATATGATAGATTCATGGAGGTGTATTCCGACGAAGAAAGCCGTGAACTTTTCAGAAAGAATATCCTCATAGAATATGTGGAGAGCAACGGACTGAATATTACGGCATATCAGGACTACGGCTGGGACCCTGTTACACTTTTTTAATTGACAGAGCAGAAAAAAAGAAATAAGCCTTGATTTATCCGCAGGCATCCGATATAATCATTTTCTGTTGAAAGTAACATATAGCGGTATCGCCAAATGGTAAGGCAACGGACTCTGACTCCGTCATTTCAAGGTTCGAATCCTTGTAGCGCTGCTAATAAAACTCCTGATCCGACCGGGTTGGGAGTTTTATTTTTTTCAGCATTTATGCGGGTTTGAGGGATTTGAAGAATATGGATTTCTGGTTTTTACTGATTTATTCTGACAGGACAAATCAGGAAATGTTTTCTTCTAAAATCGTCACAATAGGCCAATCTACTGAAAGATAGGTCAATCACAGGTCAATTATAGGTCAATCGGAGAGAGATTTTTTCGTCAGAATGACGAAGGTTTTATTTATTTGGTTTGTCATTTAAAAAAGAAAAATCTGTCATGGTGACGTAGTGCTTTCCATCGGGAGAGTTTCTAAAGGGCATTGAGTCAAGCAGATTCTCTTCCAAATCTTCTTCCATCATATCAGCTCTAGCCATCATATATTTTTTTGTTTCTTCATCAATAGTGTCTTCTGCAGTTTGACGAAGATTAGCTATTCTTACAAGCCTATTTGCCCAGTGTCTTATAAAATCATTCAATAATTCATTTTTGAAACTGATGGAAACAGTATCTGTATATAAGCCTTCTCCATTTTGCTTTCCGGAAAATTCGATGCCGCATGCGTTTCCTATTTTAAACAGGTAAGGAGCTGCATCGGAGGCAGTTTTTATTTCAGTGTCAAGAAGAGTGTTGACATTCAATCCAAGAGCATTGGCCAAAGCATTGATCGCATCAAGTTTTGGATTCCTGTCACCACGTTCGTATTTTCGTATATTATCGGCTGGAATATGAGCTCTTTCGGCCAAATCATTAACTGAAAACTTTCGAAGTTCCCTGTAATACTTAATCTTTTCTCCAATTGATTTCTGTTTCATTCAAATGTTCTCCCACACACTATACAAATGCATTTTCATTATATCAATTAATGACAAAATGTGTAAACAATAATAAAAAATAAGACAAAATGTATTTTGGGTATTGCAAACACGACAAATGTATTGTATTATCATAATCAGAATACATAAGTATTATTTCGATTCAATACGCGACATTTTGTATTGTTTCAGAAAAAAACAGAATTGTACTACTTATTATGAGGGTAAAACGGAACAGAAAATTTGCTTATAGATTATGAGCATGCGGGATTCATTAAAGATTTTCTTTTGAATTAAGACCTGCGTAGGTATTTCAAGAAAAATGAAGGAGGAAACATTATGGGTGAAATGAAATCAATGACCGGTAACGAAGACTATTCAGTACTGTCAGCCAAAGAACTGGCGGAGAGACTGCATATAGGCAGAGACAAAGCCTATGCGCTGATCAAAAGCAAGAGCTTTCCGTCTATTAAGCTTGGCGGGCGATATATTGTCACTCTGAAAGCTCTGAATGAGTGGCTGGATCAGTACGAGTATAAGACATTTGCAGTATAAGGAGCAGGAGATGTCTGAAAGAGCCGTAAAGGGCCAGGGTTCTTTTAAAGAAAACCCTGACGGAACAATCACATATCGTAAAGGTGTAGGTCTTAAGGATGACGGACGCAGGAAAACTCTGACGGTTACCGCTAAGAATCGTGCAGTATGTATGCGTCTGATGCAGGAGAAAGAGGATAAATGGTTCAGGACCCGCTCTAATGGTGCCATTCTTGGATCGGACACTGTTGAGGAAATGTGCTTCAGGCATCTCCAGTATCAGATGGATGGCGGGGAGCTTAAGCCAAAATCTGCTGACAGACGTGAAGTAACTATAAAGAATCAGATAAGTGGATACTTTATAGGCAAGATGCAGGTACAGGCAGTTTCTTCTTCTGATGTTGAGTCTCATATCAGCTGCCTGATACAGAAAGGATTATCATCTTCAACCATTGTCAAAGCGCTTGATGTGATAAATGCAGCTTATGAGTGGAGCGTTATGAGAGGCGATGTGGAGTCTAATCCGGTTCTGCCTATAAAGAAGGGAATTAAAAAGCGTCTGTCCAAACTTGATTCCAAGACAGCTTCTGATGCAGATGTTATAGTCCTGTCGGTTGAGGAAGAGACGAAGTTCCTTGAGGAATGCCTTAAACGGTGGCCCACCGGACGATACGTATATTCCGGGGGATTATTTGGTCGGCTGTTACTCCATACGGGAATGCGTGTTGGGGAGATGATCAGTCTCAGATGGCGGGATTATGACAAGGAAACGGGCTTGCTGACCATAAACAAGAGCACGGCGATGGTGCGAAACCGTGATCAGAAGGCTGGCGAGAAGAATTATATCACGTCCGTGGGAACAACCAAGAATCAAAAGGCCAGGGTAATACAGCTTAGTGAAGAAGCGGTTCATGATCTTCAACTGATATATGAAAGAATGCCCGGAAGCGCAAACTGCCTTATCTGCAGATCTAAGAACGGGAATCCTTACACGGACACGATGATGGAGCACTGTATGTCAACTATTTATAAGCATCTTGGATTTGATTCGAGCGTGAGCGGACTTCATGTACTCCGCAGAACGTTTGCAACGAGGATGTATGATAACGGCGCCGGAGTAAAGGAGATAGCTGCATACATAGGGGATCTGGAATCAACAACGATGCAATACTACATAGCTGCAAGAAAGAAAATGAAAGTCGGGGCAACTACGAAACAGTTTGTACCGATGCCGGGAAAAGGCAACGGAGTAAAAACAGATGAAGTAAAGAGGGAAGGTAATGGCGGTACTAAAGAATAAAACAGCAGGGAATTATATATGTGTATCCCAGGTTATTACACATGACCACGGATTGTCTCTTGTGGAACGAGGGTTATTGCTTACCCTTTTATCTCTCCCGGACAACTGGCACCTGACGGTCAAGGGGTTGCAGCAGATACTGCCGGACGGCAAAGACAGGATAACCAACGCGCTTAACGGTCTGATAGATAAAGGCTATGTGACCAAAGAGCAGGAACGTGGAGAAGCTGGTAAGTTCGCAACAAATATCCTGGAGGTTCATGATTCACCGATGACGGGAAACCCGGTAGCGGAAAACCCGCCAGCGGCTAAACCGTCACCGGGAAATCGGCCACAAGATTATAAATATATATCAAATAATCAAGAATACTACAAACATAAGAGAAAGCCGAATCCGTTCAATCAATACGAACAGCATACATATGACTACGAAGCTTTGGAGAAGGCACTCATCTGTAACTGATGTCGGTCAAAAAGGAGGAGATTATGGACGTTAAATGCATTCAGGGAGACAAAACTCCCGCAACTATCATAGCCGTTGACAATGGAAACGGTAACACAAAGACAGAGCATCTGCATTTTAAAAGTGGTGTGGATGTCTACATGCAGGAACCCACACTTAACAAGGATTATTTCCTGATTGATGGGAAGTATTATGTTGTGGGCGAAAGCCATATGACATATCAGGGTGATAAGACAAATTCTGATGAATGTTACATTCTGACCATGGCAGCGATAACCATGGAGCTGGAATACAGACAAATGACCACGGCACAGATAATCCTGTCGGTCGGTCTGCCACTCGGATGGTGTGGCAAAGACAAAAAGGAAGAGCTTAAAACTTATATGCTTCGGTCGCGCAGTGTAGATGTTATGCATCATGATATGAATTATCATTTCGAGATAGTTGATGTAGATGTATATCCTCAGGGGTTTGCGGCAATCTGCGGTCGGTATGCGATGAATGGGATAAACATGATAGCTGATATCGGCAACGGCACCATAAATATGATGCAGATCAAGGATGGAATCCCGAAAGAAAGCAGCATATATACAGAAAAGATGGGAGTCGCAAGATGTGTTGATGATATCAGGAAAGAACTCTCCGAAATGTATGCCGATGATGTTCCGGAGGATATGTTTGAAAGCTATCTGATCAATGGCACTGCAGGTAAGACAGGGAAGGTTGTTGATGTCGTCAGGAGGATAGCCGGCAGCTACAGTGAAGAGGTTATTAAGAGGATCTACAGTTATGGATTTAAGGAAGATCTGATGACGCTTTATATAATCGGTGGCGGAGGACGGATACTTAAGAATTTTTCAGAGTTCTGGAAGATACCAAGGGTGATATTCATAGATGATATCTGTGCCAATGCGAAGGGGTTTGCATTACTGAGCAGTCAAAAGATTCAGAGGACAAAGTGAGATGGCGGGATGCTACAAGTGTACCAATGTCAAATTCAATATGAATGATGCCAGGCAGAAAAAGGCGTACGAGATTCTGCAGCGTGCAAAGGGTAAGTATTCGTATGGAGTCCTGATCTCTGATGCCCTGC
This sequence comes from uncultured Lachnospiraceae bacterium, assembly GCA_905234595.1. Lineage (GTDB taxonomy): Bacteria > Bacillota > Clostridia > Lachnospirales > Lachnospiraceae > XBB2008. The sequence goes on from CAJOID010000003.1 coordinate 12,158, forward strand.
TGAAGGCTTACCGACAGGCACAGATACCTGCCAATCTCGTTGAAGATGATGGAACCATCATCCCAAACAACTATTTTGTCGTGGACGATAAAGGCCTGGACCATTTTGCAGATATGATGGCGGAAAGATTATTGAAGACTGATCATATGAAACAATTGCTTGGTAGTATCGGTGAACTTGAAGATCGCATCGGAGAGATCGACGGATACATGCAACTGGGAGAAGTTTTAAAGATGAAGCCGGAAGCTACTGATGCAGATAATCGGAGCATACATGACTCATCTGAGGAGAAACAGAGCCAGGCGAATGCTTCCGGTGAGGAAACTGATATAAATGATGAATCCGTATCAAAAGGGAATGTGGAGATTTCCGATGCGATGCTTCAATTTGCGTGCGGATAAGGCTACCGGATCCGGCACCGGGTTCCTAAACGGGTACCGAATGAAACGGCATCAGAATATGGATTGGAACCAGATCCGGTACCGGGTACCCGGTTCGGTTCCATCAATTCATTTTATTGTGAATGCCCATGTTACTGTACAATGCCCCGGGATAAAGCTCACATCTGTAAACGATGCTCGCATTATCCCTGCATATCCGCCCGTACCGTCCGGCAGATATATCCTTCTTCAAAGGGGAAGTCTATATCTGCCGGACTCACGAAGACCACTTACATCCCCCGGGCGAGACCGACGCGGAAGACGCGATCATGTAGTGGGGATGTAAGGCAAGTTTCGCAATGTGGCAAGCCACATTGCACCGCTTGCAGATAAGCCTGACGGCTTATCCGCTTCGCTAAACTTGCCAGGGGCTCTGCCCCTTGGATCCTCGGCAAAGGGTAAAACCCTCTGCACACCCCGCCCGACCTACGCTGATGAGGAGGAACTGGTCATATGCGTAAGCGAAACAAAGCCGTATATATCCGCATGAACGATGCTGAATATGACCAGCTCCTGTCAAAGGTGGCTGAGTCGGGCGTCAGCATCCAGTCGTATATGGTAAGTGCTGCCTTGGGTGCACATCTGACTACTGCACAGGAAATGGCTGCCCTTAATGACCAGAACCGACTGTTTGCTGATATGGACAAGCAGCTCCGTGGTATGGGAACCAACTTAAACCAGCTTGCCCATACTGCCAACGCGACAGGCTCGCTGCCGTCGCACAGGCAGTTGGAAGAGCTTGGCGATGAAGTATCTGAGCTCAGAAAGGAAATTGGAAATATATGGCGATCAACAAGACTGTCAATAAATCCTCAAAATCCCACGGGGCAATGAGGAACTGCATAGAGTATGTACTCAGGGATGAAAAGGTACGTGATGGATTGTGTATGGTCACCGGACCGTTCGTGGCGGAAGAGATTAACTATGATACCGTATATAATGCTTTTCTCGATGAAAAGAGGATATGGGATAAGGATTCTGCCAGGATGTATGCCCATAACATCATATCTTTCCATAAGGATGAGAACATAACCGCAGAAGATGCGTATCAGTTTGGGATCGATTTTGCGGAGAAGTGGTTTGATGGGTTTCAGACTCTTGTGGCGGTGCATCAGGATAAGGATCATATCCATATCCACATGGTGACCAACAGCGTGAGCTACATAGATGGTCATAAACTCCATAATTCCCGGAATGACTTACAGAGGATGAAGGATCTGACCAATCAGATGTGTATGGACCGGGGACTCACAATAGCCGTGAAAGGACATCACTTTGACGGATCGCTTATGGAGCAGTATGAAATATCGACATGGTCCAAGGATAAGTTCAATCTGCTGGTGAATGATTCTAAAAAGAGCTATCTGGCGGATTGCGGACTGGCTATAGACGGAGTCCTTGCTAAAGGATGTGAATCCAGAGAGCAGTTCATCGCAGGGATGCTTGAGGCAGGATGGAGTGTTACATGGACGGACAGCAGGAAGAATATCACATTTGAAAATGAGGATGGCAAGAAAGTAAGAGATACCAATCTTAATAAGACATTCAACTTAAATGTCGGAAAGGAGGTACTGTATGCCGAATTTGAGAGACGTAAGAACGAAAGAGAACGAATTAAGCAGCAACAGCTTGACAGAGACAGACAGCAACTATCAGATGAGCAGCTCAGACAGTACTATGCAGAAGTCGAATCAGCTGTCACCGGAGCAGGAGCTGATACGGAAGCAGTCGGATACGATCAGACAGCTGACCCGGGAGAGGGATCGACTGTTAGCAGAGGGGAGACCGGAAGACCGGGAGAAGATTTCGACGCTTTCCTCGCAGAATTTGACGCTAGAGAACAAGATGTCGGAAATGCAGTCAGATCATCAATCCGAGATAGCAGACATGAACGCCGAAATATCAGCATTGCGGAATCAGAATCAGTCACTAATGAACACCGTTCAATCGCTTACGAGGAGCAACGACGACTTGAGGAACAGGAATGGCTTGATGCTGAGAGAGAAGCAGGAGAAGTTGGAGGACGATCTTGCGTCAGCTTTGAATCTGATATCGATCTCTGATAAGAAGCATAAAGAGGAAATAGCCCGGCTTAAGGCTGATTATGAGAAACGCATCAAGGCAGCTGAGGATCACGCGGCTGAAGTGGAATCCAGATGTGCCAGGGATAACGAGATGGCAGCGAAAGCCAGAAGAGAAGGGGAAGAATATCGGGATAAGTATGAACAACTGCTTGAAAAAGAAGAGGCACATATCGATGAACTGGCTGATCAGAAGATCGCAGATGAAAAGAAGTATCTTCGTGAAACTAAAAAGGCGGAGGTTGAGGCGATCAGAATTGCGTGTGACAAAAAGATAGAGAGGCACAGAGTTTTGTTTGCCTTAATGTACTCCGCAAAGGAAACCTGGCATGTCGTTGCCTTTGCATTCTGCATCATGTGGGATTTTATCCAGACGCTGTCTTCCACATATCTGCGCGGACAGTTTGTCGAGTTTGGAGGCTATATAAAGGAATATGTCGGGTTCGTCAGGTCACATACCGGTTTATGGGTCAAGGCTCTGGCGGATAAGGCGCTACTGATATCGGATGCAAGGGTGGCAGCCGTTGTATACTGGATAATAACGATCTTGATGGCGTTAGTGCTTGTGCTGTTTTTCTATGGTGTACCGCTTGGAGTCATTGTTGGCGGTGGCAGAGCATATCTAAGCAGTAAGAAGTATGATAAGATCGCCAGATGGCTTATGATCAGCTCCGCGATTGCGGTTATAGCCTTATCATCCGAATGTGTCGGAGTTCGACTGCCGTTAAATGCGATCCTCCTGTGGCTGATCATACAGGTGGCATATCCCGTGATCCGGTATATACTGATTCCGTTTGGGAGCATGGTATGCGTCAACATATCCGAAATGTCAGAGGATAGCAGGAAGGAACTCATTACTGCAATCATATATGCAGTACTGATCATAGGAGGGGCCTGGATCATTCTTTGGGCGACATCATCATTTGTAAGGGAAGTTTCAGCGATGATGACACCTCAATAACGAGCAATTATTGAATATAACCGCAAAATTATGGCCGGGACACTATCTTAAATGTCAGAATGATTGATGATTAGACTGAGAATTGGTACAATCGTGTGGAAAGTGATTTTCGTGGAGCTGAATTAAACTGGATTTAGATATCTATGAGTAGATTTATGTAGGTGTATCATGCTAAAGAAGAAACTCTCCATAGAAGAGCAGATAGAAGATTTAAAGTCAAAGAATGTGAAATTTGAACTGTACAATGTTGAGGAAGCAAAAAAATTCCTTCAGTATAACAACTATTATTTTAAACTTAAGTCTTATGCTCGGAATTATACGAAATATAGTAAAACCGAGGATAAGAATAAGTATATTAATCTGGATTTTGCCTATCTGGTAGAACTTAGTTCATTAGATAGTCTTCTGAGAAGAGTAATTGTGGGATTATGTCTTGATATTGAACACGTTATCAAAACAAGATTTATGCGGGATATAACTAATAATACAAAAGAAGATGGATATGAAATCGTAAAAAAATATATAGACATGGATTACTCGGTGTTAGTTGCCCTTTATTCGAATAAGGATAGGTCGGCGACAAAAGAACTTATTGAGAAGATAAAGGATAATGAAGAAGAAATACCGGTTTGGAAAATGATAGAAGTTCTTTCGCTTGGTCGTTTTATAGAGTTATACACTCTGTATTATGATACCTATGGCGGGAGTTCTTACTCTTCATATCTTGGGAGCGTCAAATTTTTACGAAATGCTGCAGCACATAATACCTGCTTGTTGAATTCATTAAGAAAACCGTACGCGATAAAGATTAACAAGTGTATGGATATCATGGATGCGTTGTCTAAGTCTAAGAAATTCGAAACGAGTTATAAAACCAAGATGGAAAATCCGGTTATACATGATTTTGTGGTAACGCTGTTTGTATATTATGATGCGCTTAATACAGTGGGAAACAGAAGTGTTCGCGACAGAGGAATGGCGGAGATACAACAATTATTCTTTGATACCATGTTGCGAAATAAGGATTATTTTGTTAAGAATGATGTAATAGTTTCCGATTATAGATATATATGTCAGGTTATTGAATACTTAGAGAACTGCAGAAATAAGCCTGTTTTGAAAAAATGATTGACGCAGTTGATCACAAGACATATAATTAAACCAACGAACGAAAACCTTCGAGGTTTTCAGCGGAAGCGGTGCCAGCATCAATTCCGTACTTGAAGAAACTAGAACACTTTCGGGTGTTCTTTTTTCATGTTCCCAGTAGATTTGAGTGATTTCGAGCAGTTCTCGCTATAGTAGATTGACTTGCATGCCCTCCGGCGCTTAGATTTAGTTAAGCGCAGGAGGGCTTTTATTATGGACAAATACAAAACAGGTGAGCTGATACGCACAGCCAGGACAAATAAAGGATATACCCAGACAGAGCTCGGAGATCTGATCGGAGTAACCAATAAAGCGGTTTCCCGCTGGGAGAAAGGCGAGAGTTTTCCGGATGTCGGACTGCTGGAGGATATTGCCAGAGTGCTTGACCTGAAGATAGAGCAGCTTGTGACAGGTGATGATGTGAGCGGAGGAGAAAACGGTGCCGATGCAGTAGTCGGTGATACAGAAGGATCCGGCGCCGGTCAGGCAGATATTTCAGATTCAGAGACAAGGGAGGAGATCATGGTTGATATGGTACGTACAGTGAAGATGCAGCAAAAAGAGAAATCCCGGATGATTCGTCGTGTACTGCTTCCGGTATTAGCGTATGGTTTGATGATACTGCACGGATTTATTCTGCTGTCAGATCAGCATGCTCAGTACAGGATGTCCCGGATTGATTCAATTATTATGATCTGTGTATACGTGTTGATCATTGTATCCGTTGTCCGTCAAAAGGAATCGTTTATAAAGCCGTTTGATCGAATGTCGGCGGTATTGTGCGGTGCGGAAGCGTTTTGCGCGATATACAGCATAGCGATAACAGTCTGGTGCATATCTTCAATAGAGGAAGGCAGGATACCGTTTGGATTGGAACTCCATCAGGTTGGACCGGTACTGGCGTGGCAGCTGATAGCATGTGCGATGTTCTCTGTTGGTATTGCAGCGATCACGATGTTCAGGTACATCAGACGGGAGGTGCCGCTCACCATCGAAAGTATTATATGTGTGATGTCGTTCTATATTGCGACTGTATACAGACTTCTGCTTGGAAGATGCGATACACTTGATGGATTCCGCACAATTCTATACAAGGAAACCGTTGTTATCATTGCAGCCTTTGTGATTGCGATAGTGTTTACATGCGTAGTAAGAAGAGTCATGCGAAAGGATATGGCATAGCCGTTTTATGACGGATTATGTCCTGTTCGTGCGAAAAATATAAACATAACAGCTGATTTGTCGATATATATCGTATACAACAGTTAAGCTAAGGACAGCATCTGGGATCACGGAAGAACAACCGGAACTCAGATGCTTTTTTATGGAAAAGAGCGCGTATAAGCGGATCATATGGCGGGAGGAGATGTATGAGTGAATTGGGTAGAGCAAAACTGCTACATGATTTCAGGTGCCAGGTAGTCACGGTTTCCCTGTTTGGTAATTCACCTTTCGAGTACGAGACGAGGGAGAGTGTAGATACCATAATTCAGGGTAAGCTTGAAGCCGGCAAAAAACTGTCGTCAAAGGAAGAAACATATCTGATGAGGACTAATCCCATCATGTTTGCGCAGTACCGGCGTATCCAGACTGAAAGGCATAGTGTTGAGGTTCGTATCAGGATGGCAAAGACCAAACAGCAGGTAGCAGCTATAGCGGACAGTGCGATTGCGGGTATCTCAAAAGATGATCCGATGCGGGAATACATCATCGCGGCGATCAATGATGCAGTGAATGAATTCAAAAAGACCGATGCGTATAAAAAGCTTCCTGAGACAGATCAAAAGTCCGCAGTTGTCGCAGGTGCCGGTAGCCCAACTGATACTGATTCAAAGCCTAAATCCGGAACAGCGGAACAATCGGATATACCCGATGATACAGAATCATATGAAAGCGGTACTGTAATCTATCAATTTGCGGAAGGTGGGTACCAGGAGAGCTTTGAATCAGATAACAGATCGCCGATGATTTTGGAAGCGTAGTTTCTGTATGTCCAGTTATGACAAAAATGTGTCCGTTTGTGACATGCTCATTGTTAATCCGTTATTACATCCGATATAATACGCTGATAATTGAGGAACTCTTCTATGAGAATAGCTATTTGTGACGATAATCCCGAAGCGGTCAGAGCTGCTACGAGACATGTGATCAGGCAGGGCTATAATGACCATATAACCATATTTGACTCCGCTGACAAGATGAATCCGGACGAACTGTGCGGTTATGACATTCTGTTCATGGATATCGACATGGGGGCGTCCTTTGATTTATCCGGATCATTCGGTGGAATGGATATGGCGAAAAAGATCAGGGACAGACAGTCGGATCTGCACATTCCGGGCTACAGCAGTCTGCCGCTGATCATATTTATTACCGGGTATAAGGAGTATATGAGTGAGGCTTTCGGAGTATATGCCTTCGATTACCTGGTAAAACCCGTGTCAGATGCTGCTTTTGACAGGACATACAAGCGGGCATATGATCTCATAAATGAGATGAATGATATGGATGATACGGATGATATTCTCACTGTGCATATCCTTGGAGAAGTCTATTCAATCCGCATCTCCGAGATAACCTATGCAGAAAGCATCAGCCGCAAGAATATCATACATCTGGTGAATCGGTCTCCGATAGAGTATTACGGCTCCATTGCCGAACTGGAGAGTGAACTGCCGGCATCTTTTTTCAGGATTCATAAAGGATTCATAGTGAACATGGCTCATATTATCAAATATGATAGATCGTCAGTTACGGTCGAGGGTGGTGGATGTCTGATGATGTCAAAGTACAGATATCCTGAATTTACCGCTTCATATATGGAGTATATTGGAAGTAAAGGTCGTGAACTATGACCGCGGAAGATACTTATAAAGTATTAATGGACATAACGGGATTCGTTAGATGCGGTATCCTGATTGCACTCCTTGCCGCATTGTGGAAAAGGATCATCTCAGAGGACATACGGACAAGGCGTATGATCCTCTTTCTTATTCTGTTCTTTTATCTGAACTTTTCGGATCATCTTAGTATTCCGACGGCGATCAAGTATCCGATGGTCATCGGATTTGTAGCCGTTTATTGCTATGTCCTCAAACTGTGTGAGTGGGAAAGACCGGTATTTCTGCTTCTCTTTGTTTATAACCTCCACACAGTGTCATATCTGATCGCGGACAGTATATATCTGGAAACTGCCGATATGCTTATCGATCGGGTTGATATGGATCAACCGGATGCCATAGAGCGGATATATTTATCCTCGTATTTCAGTATGGCATTGCTTCTGATAGCGGAAGCCGTCCTGATCTTCGTTCTGTACCGGATATTTATCCGGCTAAGCATCGATCTTTCCGGATTGAGACTCTGGGAGTTCATGTTTTTATCAGCATTAAATGTGTTTGGAATAGTGTTCTCATATACCATGCTGAAGCTCAGTATCATACAGATGGATACCTCGACATTTATACTTTATGATGATGCACCTGATATGATATGGAAGATACCGCTTCTGTCCTCACTCCTGCTGGTCGGGGAGTATTCCTCTCTGTATGTTTTCTCCCGGTATAAAAAGTATCTCGGCGAAAGAGAATATCTTTACATGAGAGAACAGGACTTAAGGTCGCTCCGGGATCGCGTAGAGGAGTCACAGGTGCTCTATGGGAGTATGCAGACACTCCGACATGACATCAACAATCATATCCAGACGATACGCGGCCTGATCGATGCCGGTGAGCAGGCTCGGGCAAAGAAATATTTTGACAGGATCACTGAACTGACAGATGGTATGGATATGAGATACAGTACCGGAAATGCTCTGTGTGATGTTGTGCTGAACGATAAAAGCAGGCTTGCCGACCGGTATGGCATAAACATGGAAGTGAGCTTCATATATCCCGAGGGAATAAGCGATTTTGATATGGGGATCATCCTGTCTAATCTGCTGGATAACGCTATCGAGGCGTGTGAAAAGCTGGGATCCAAAGACCGTATCATAGATGTGTCTCTAAGGACGGAGGGGCCGTGTGTGCTGCTGACAGTGGCGAATCCGTATGACGGAGATGTCATATTCGATAAGGAATCCGGATTACCCGTTTCCACAAAGCCTGACGGCGTACACGGACTGGGTCTTGCCAATGTTGCCATGATCGCCGAGGATCATCTGGGACGAATTATGATAAATGCTGAAGGAGGTGTTTTTTCCGTATCAGTCATGCTGCAGCTAAGCTCGGATTCATAGCTTGAACAGTCGCTTTATATCCACTTGTTACATCAAAATGTCCACATGGATCAACCTGGTTTATTTCGTGCTCTCCAGGCTCGATACTGTAGGTAAGAGACATACAGAGCCTTATCTGCAGGGCAGTATGGATCACGATCAGAAAACATGATTTAAGTGAGGAGGACGACTATGAGAGTGACATCAAGCATGTTAAGAGGCTACAGCAGGATCAATTCCTATCAGTATCTGACGAGCGCAAACAAGACTCCCAAAGCGAGCAGGAGTTCTTCTGTAAACAGCACAAACAGACGGACCAATTCTTATGCATCATCAGGTGTAAAGACTTATGCGGATCTCGGGAAACAGGCGCAGACATTAAGAGACAGCGCATCTATTCTGTCATCCCAGAGCAGTAACAACATCTTTGAGTATTCCAAGAGGACGGAGTCGAGAGACGAGCTGGTTAAGCAGGTTAAGTCTATGGTGGAGGGCTATAACGGATCCATTAAGGATATGAAGAATTCCACATCCTCTACCGACAAGATCTACAGGCGAATGCTGGAAAATGCAGCTGACACATACAGCGGCGACCTGGCCAAGGCCGGCATAACCGTGAATAAGGATAAAACTCTATCCTTTGATGAAAAAGCATTTAAGGAAGCAGATATCAATGATATCGAGAAAGCACTTGGCTCCAAAGCAGGCTTCACCGACAGGATGGAATCCGTATCCGGTAATATCGAAAGAACCGCGACCTACAATTCCGGCCAGAGCATAGGCAGATACAGCGCATATAACAGCCTTGCCAGTGCGCTCACCGGCGGTACAGACGGCTTCTACAGCAACAGCATCTATAATGCATACAACTATCTGTCATCATTTATGGGCAACCGGTTCGGGTTCTGATGGAAGCGCCATATAGACAGGTGGATTTACTTGTAAGCCCTCCGGTGTAAAGATTTAGGTAAGCGCAGGAGGGCTTGTTTTAAAATATTATATGTTGTATATCATTATGCTTACGGGTGTTTTGGTTTTGGGATACCTGTTGGTTACCTCTCCGATGTAGTACGGTCGCATCGATTATGGCGAGGTGATTATATAACCGGATTGTGCTGTTTATGACATGAATCGTCCCATTGGGGACATCGGGATTATGAATTAAAGGTTTATGTTCGATAGATATTTTGACAGCATTTCATTCTGTCATAAACGAAAATTTAATAGCTAAGGATGGCATTCGGATTCAATGGATTGATATTGGAACCGGATGTTTTTTTATGGGCAGACAGATCGACATAGGAGAAAACTTAATGGGTAATACAGAACAGGTATATGAATGTGTAGAGGGGTTGGTTCGGATCCGACCGGGCGAGATAGTTTATCTGGAATCAGACAGACATCGGATCATGATACATACTATGGGCGGGGATTATCACATATACCGTCGCCTGCGCGAATTCGAGGATGAGCTGCATGAATTCGGATTCCTGCGTATCCATAAGAGCTTTCTTGTGAATATGACTAATGTACGGCAGATAAGAAGGTACGCTATAACTCTCGATAACGGGATCAGTCTACCGGTATCGAAGATGAAGTATAACGAGGTCAAAAGCCGATTAAAGCAGGGATGTTGTTGATGACAGCGGTGTGGCTCTGACTGACAGACGAGCCGCGGAAAGGAGAAACATATGTCTATAGCAGGATTAGCAACGTATCAGAATCGGAGTATGTATTATTCTGTAAGAAACGGAGCCGGAAATTATGACTTCGGAAATGGCGATAGCATTATGAATCAGATGCTTGCGCTTCATAAAGAAGAATCAGGGTTAGTACAAACAGAGGATGGGAATAACACAAGTATTGATAGTGATATCAGTTCTGAACTGCGTTTCGGAAGCATACAGGGGATATCGCCTGTAGGAGCATACGGTGAATCAAAGCCCTATACCAGATGCATCACGGCAAGTATAAAGACCAAAGAAATGCTTGCTCATGATAGTGACGGACAGACAGTATTTTCCTATCAGGAAGAAGAGAAATCATTTAGCATTTATATAAATTCTGACGGAAAAGATAAGACGTATACGATCAAAGGCATTGATGAGAACGGTCAGGAGATAGAGGAAGAGTTTGATCCTTATAATTTTGATCCTGAGATGATGGATTTTCCGGAGTTCTCAGCACTCTGTATGTATATCAGACAGACCGACGAGACAGCTGACCTGATGTCAAAGATGGTATTTACAGATACAAGCTATTTTAACAGCATTTTTGAGAAGGGTGACAGGGTACCGCTTCTTAAGGATTATGCAGAGGAGTATCGTGAAGTGACTCCGTCTCTTGCAGAACTTGCATCCATGCTTTTTGATGCAATAAACGAATTCTTCGAAAAGACTGCGTGGAACAACAATCCGAGCGCGGACAGGCTCTCTTTGCTGTTTGAGGATCGAGATGATTACACAAAGCAGGAGAAAGCGATAACCGATGTCTCCGCTATGTCAAAGCAATCAGATATCGACACAGAAACATTAGGGAAAGCTACATCTCGCACCACCTCGTCCAATAATGGGAAGTTTATCGGGCTCATGACTGTAGGAAACACAGGATACACCGCAAAATACGCTGATTCTTCCACGGATCAGGAGCCGGTTATTAAGGTCGGAGACTATGAAGTACGTGTAAACGACGTTGATCCCGAGAATGCAACTGAGTTGGAAATGTTTGCACTGATGTCCTATCTGGATGATAAGGGGCTTACGAATAATCATGGGATGAAGTCATTTAACAAAATGAGAGCGTATTCGAGGCAGGCGGAGTATAACGGATTCTGCACAGGTATTGCTGATCCCGAAGCGTTTTGGACAAAACGAAGGGATTGGATATCAGTTATACAGAATGCCGGGGATACTTACGACAAAATACCTAATGCTTATAAACAGAGTCAGGATTGTCAGAGAATGATTGCCAGTATGGATGGATGGAAAATGCAGCAGCGTAAAATAAAAAAAAGATCATAACATGGCTGTGTTTTTTTGCAGACAATGTGAGGGTGGACAGATATGAGAATAGCAGACAGTACAGTAAATATGTTATCAGGAAGAAATTATACGCAGACCGGAAGACGCACCGATGGAGGGTATGCGAACAGCTTTATGGGAATGATCGGTTCGTTTGACACAAAAAAGAGCGGTTCTATGGCAAAGGACACTTATCAAACGGATAAGAATAATGCCGGAATGGGCACGTATAACATGGACGATATCGGATATTTTAAAGGACTTGGGAAAATAACTTCAGGGAGCCTGTTTGGGGCAGGTTCAGGCGCTTCAGCCTTTCAGAATAATACCCTTAATGCGATGTTTAAGAGATTTGCTTCTTACGGGATGATGGGTGGAGCAGGCATAGGCGGCTATTCTATGAATATGACCACATATTCTGAAACCGAAGAAACGGGATTTCATGCAAATGGCAGGGCTTGTACGGAGGACGGCCGGACGATTGATTTTAACGTAAATATCTTAATGAGCAGAAGCTACATGGAGTATATGAATGTGAGTATCCCGCCGATGACTGATGCACTGTGCGATCCTCTTGTTGTGAATATAGGTTCTGATACGGCGGACGTAAGGGATCAGACATTTAAGTTTGATCTTGATGCTGACGGGGTTGAAGATGAAATATCCATGCTGGGAAAGGGCTCGGGATTTCTTGCGTTAGATAAAAACGAAGACGGGAAAATCAATGATGGCAGCGAATTGTTTGGAACAAAGAGCGGTGACGGATTCGGAGATCTTCGTGAATATGACAGCGACGGAAATGGGTGGATAGATGAAAACGATGATGTTTTCTCGAAGCTCAAGGTCTGGTGTAAGGATGAAAACGGTAAAGATATACTGATGGATCTGAAGGAGGCCGATATCGGAGCCATATATCTCGGGGAGCAGCAGACAGAGTTTTCACTTGGTGGCGCGGACGGCTACAGAGATGGAGTGATCAGATCCACAGGGGTTTTCATTCGGGAGAGTACCGGCGACGCCGGTACAGTACAGCATGTGGATCTGTCATTGAAACAAAACGGATTGGGACTGAGGGTCAGCGGTGATGATACAACCTCGGAAATAAGCACATCCGTTAATCGTAACAGGCAGAGTAATGCCGCCAGAAGGCGGGAAGAAAGACGACGTAAGGAAGCTAAGGCAAGGAAGAAAAGAGCTGATGAAAAAGCAGCTGAAGAGGCTCTGTATAAAAAACGGATGGAGCATAAGGAATACATGGAAAAGCTTCAGGAGAAGCAGTTTATGGAGAGGAAGGATGCAGGGTATAAACTCTAATGATACATACGAGCTTGGCTATTATGACCGAAGATACGGCCACCAGACTGTCTCCATGAGAAAAGACGAGGAAGGGAACCTTGTCAAGATCAATCAGGACGGTACAAAATCAGACATGTTGGAGCTTAAGGGGGATTTCGTTTCTGAAGCTCCGATCCCCTGTGAAATCTACAGTGATATGAAAAACATGAAATCGGGATATCCGGTGATCGGGTGGAATAATGTGTTTCATGAATCATTTGACCTGATGGAGGACTATTATTCCGGTAGGGCATCTGCAGAAGATGTATCTGCATATATTAGAAAGGTCTGCAGATTAAACAATGCCAGCAAAGCACAGATATCCGAAACATTAGGCACGATGTACGAGTATATGTCCAGAGCAAACACCAGAAACGCAGTAGAGAATAATCTGAATGAGGCGGAGAGGCTCTTTATTGAAGCTGGGATGAAAGAGGATACCGCCGATCATTTCAGTAACCGTAAGGGCGGCATATACTACAATGCCGATCACTATTATGCCTGCGAGAACATACAGGAGATCATAAAGAAAACGATCAATGAACTGTCTGAACAATATGGTGTAGATCAGCCGGATTACGCGGAATTAGATAAGAGCACGAGATTCCCGGATGGTGGGATTACCTATAATGGTGTCTGGAATCAGAAAACATATCAGCTGATCCATTATCATGAGATGCCTGACACAGAATTCATAGATAACGGATTTGTTCCGTCGAAAAGCTTTCTGTATTGTGAGGTTGGTTTTCTTGTGAATGATACTGTGAGCAGCGAAACTATTGTATCCGATATAAAGGAATATATCAGCGGCAAATTAGGAAGAAATCTGTTATCAGGAAGAAATAATCTGTTGCTGGAATTCCAGAAGCGAGGTCTTGAAGCAGGGAGCCATAACGAAAAGAGAAATCGTATCCATAACTATATGAATGAGAACGGCATACCTGTAAAGAATACCGCAGACCGTTTGTGGCTTTCTGATTATTTTGGCTTTGTTATGCTTTGATGGGAGAAAGAAACCCTTGACACATTTGGTTTATCGAGATAAACTATGCTAAATAGTTTATCTCAGTAAACCAGTAAAGAATGTGGAGGATAGTGATGAAGGATATCGAATTGGGATTGATTCAGGAGCGATTCGCAGATATCGTATGGAAGCATGAGCCGGTCGGATCAGGCGAGTTGGTGAAGATCTGCGAGAAGGAACTGAACTGGAAGAAACCGACGACATATACGGTTCTCAGGAAGCTATGCGAAAAGGGCTTGCTGCAGAATGTTGACGGAACGGTTTCCTCCCTGGTAAGCAGGAAGGAATTCTATTCGGCTAAGAGTAAACAGATCGTGGAAGACTCTTATGCAGGATCTTTGCCGGCGTTCATAGCCGCATTCACATCCGGGCAGAAGCTGCCTAAAAAAGAGATCAAAGAGATCAAGAAGATCATAGAAAACGCCAAGAACTGAACCGGAAGAGGCTTGTATGGATAACGTATTTTTCAAAGTATTGGAAATGAGCGCGGTGGCGTCATTTCTTATGATATTTGTTATGATCGTGAGGATCCCGTTAAAGAGGGCGCCTAAGATGTTCATGGGCTTTCTGTGGGCTTTGGCTGCGATAAGGCTTATAATGCCGGTTCGGATAGAGGCAGGTATCGGGTTTATTCCCGATTTCGGGAGCAGTATTCACTCTTTTTTCTATGGCTCCGAAGATGATATGAATGCAGATTCGGCGACATATCACGATTATCAGGAGGAGACCACTCACACATATACTGCATCCGGGTTGAGTACGGAGACACCGCAGGTAGATGAAAGGGACTATCTCCCGAATGAGGGTATAACAGTTATTGATATTGGGCCTGACAGCACATATGCATCGTCGGGTCACAGAGAAGTGTTGATCCGGCTTCAGATGGTATGGCTGTTCGGGATAGTACTTGTTATAGGATATGCGATCTTCAGTTACGTTTATATCAAAAAGAAAACCGCTGCATCTGTCGTAGCGGACGATTCCGATAATGTCTATGAATGTGATGAGATCAATACTCCGTTCGTCCTTGGGATCATAAAGCCTGCTATATATCTGCCGTCCGGATTAGACGGTGAAACCAGAGAAAATGTCCTCGCTCATGAGAGCATGCATATCAGGAGAGCCGATCACCTGTGGAAGCTGTTCGGCTTCCTGATCCTGGCCCTGCATTGGTTTAATCCTTTTGTATGGGTATCATATATCCTGTTCTGTAAGGATATCGAGCTGGCATGTGATGAGAGTGTCATTCGGCGTATGTCTCCGGATGAAAAGAAGTCATATGCTAAAGCATTATTTGATCTGAGTACCCATCAAAGGACAGTTGCTGTGTATCCGTTAGCTTTTGGCGAGACAGATGTAAAGACAAGAGTAAAAAGAATTGTGAGTTATAAGAAGCCGGCGCTGTGGGTTGTCATAGCTGCGGTCGGGATATGCGGTGTGGCTTTGCTCGGATTTTTATCTGTGCAGGCAGAGAATCCTACGGATGCGCAATCGCAGGATACGGCTGCAGATGCGCAGTCAGAGGAGCCGCCAGAGGTATCGCGCTACAGACAGGGAGCGGAGCTGGAGCAGATGATCCGCGACTATGATAAAGAGAATCTGGTCAACGTATCGGTACTTATAATGAATGAAGCCGATGGCGAGATCATATCCGCAGTCAACATCCTCGGCGTGAGCAGGGATAAGATGCTGGATCCGGATGAACAGGATAAGATCCGTCGGCTTGCAGCGGATTATCTGGGGATAAGCATAGCAAATATCAACCTTGAGTTTAATGTGGAGAATGCAGAGGACGAAGTTTCGATAGTTGAGAATTCCAGTCAGGACATGGAATTGAGGGAGCCACCGGTATTATCGATCGTATATGACGGAAAGAAGACTATCGCTACAAGAGGAACTTATTCGTGGGAATACACGGATGAAAACGGTAACGGAACAGGAACCGAGGCGGACAGTCCGCATCCGCTGTTTATGACAGACCAAATGGTACGGGTAGATCTTATGGATGGGGCAGACAAGATAAGGCTTTTATTTTCAGCCGATCCGCAGACAGTGAAAGTAAGATGCTGGGACAGTATATATATAGAAGATGAATCTTCATACGAGGCCAACTACAGAGAATTTGCTTATGACAAAACCACCGGAATTGTAAATATAGGCAGGATGAAATCGGATTCCGTATTCGAGATTATCGGAACATGGGATAATGGAACTGTGCACTATTGCTTTTATTCGGGAATCGAGAAAGCAGTAAATGAAGCGGGCGAGGATAAAAGTGATGGTGAGCCTGCAGATATCACAACTGATGACACTAACTATCTTCCGGCATTAGGACTATCAATGTATATAAAGAATGTCACAGATACCGGATGTATGCTTGTATTTAAGCAATCTGAAGGTAATGTGACAGGAGAACTGGAAACGGGTGCACCATTTGAAATCCAGAAAATGAATCTGAACGGGGAATGGCAGAACGACATAAAAACTATCGTTGATTGGGAGGATATTGCCTATATTATCAAGAAAAACGGCGAAACGGAGTTAAAGATCAATTGGCGATACATTCATCCGCCTATGGAACCGGGACACTTTCGCATTAAAAAAGAGGTTATGGTTTACCGTGGCCCCGGGGATTTTGATGTGTATGATATATATGCTGAATTTGATGCCCCGTGATGTGGGTACGGTTCACAGCAAATATGATGCATTTCACAACATATTGATACAGTATTGTTCATATTATTCCGATGTATCATTCAGAAGAAAAGGCTATGGACGGCGGTTGTTCTCAAAGGAGTGATCCTTAAAGAAGGCTGCCGTCTTTGTTTCTGAAGGGGATGAAACGGAGGAATCTGATCATGACAATCAATACTCTAAACAGTGTAGCGGTTAGCACTGTCAGTTGTTCTGTAAAAGACGTCACGGATAATAACTCAAAACCGATATGGAATCCCAAAAGACCATATAAATATTTAGAAGACATGGAGGCGGGTTTTCAGACATATAAACGTAAGGCAGTAAGTTACTATCAGTCTGAGTTTGTGTCATCCGATGCGGATCGTTCTGTCAGTGTGGATGAATTGAAAGATATGATCAAGAAGTATTTCCCACAGTATAAGCTAACTCAGCGTGAACCGAAAGACCCTGTGACAGGAATACACTATCTGTATATCGACGATACCCAGCTGAATAAGATGGCTTCGGATCCTGTATATCGTGCTAAGGTCTTCGGTCTTATGGACAGCGAGTTGCAGGGAACGAAAGGCTATACTCTGACATACAGCGACGGCAGGAATGTAACAAATTATATAACCGGCAGTATATTTTCTCTTGCAGAAGCGAACCGCTCGATTGACGGAGTAGGCCGAATGCCAGGGTCGGAAGGCATACCATATCATGGAAGCGCAACCGGTACGGGAGGCTTTATTACGTCTGAATCACATCCACAGGTGAGAAATCAAAGTTTCCTTAATGAACATACACGTCATCAGAAATCATCCGGGAAAGGGCATACATCAGTTACTCAGGAACTGCTCAAAAGATTGGCTAAAAAACGTACGGAGAGAATTCGTAATACCAAAGAACAGATCAAAGAAGCGGAACTGGCACGCTTGGATGAAAAGCTGGAATACCGTGAAGACATTGAAAAGACGATGTGGGCGGGAAATATATCCGCAGATGAAACAGAGCCGGGTATAGCGGCTGCATCCGTCAACTATGCTTCGAGCGGTATGGAGATAGGTACTGACACCGTCGGAGATTCATTTAATGCGTCCGCGTAAAATATCATTGGGTGATGCTGAAGGCATATATTTGTCATTTTGCGTCGAAAAATGGGCGTTTCGTGACATAGGTATTGTAAATTGTCTGACAACTTGATAGAATAGATTCACATATATCCCCTATCGGATATATGAGTTGCGAAAAGGATTTCGTTTCAGTCAGTTACCGTGAGGTTGCTGACACTCCGATTAATCAATGCCGGATAATTGGAGACATTCATGGAGGAAAAAAGTATGGCAGGAAGTATTAATTCTAACTACCCGTCTTACGGGGGCTACTCCCAACCTTGGGAGCGGTTACGAGGTACTCCGCTCGAGAGTATTGGAAAAAATTCACCGGGCACAAATCAGTTGCATGGAGGGGAGCTGGAGGCTCATATGTCCAGGTATGATCCTGAGGCATTTAAGGAGTACTCTGCGCTTAAAAAGCAGAATGCGGGTAAGGACCCGATGGAACTGCTGAAAAACAATCCGGCACAGGATTATCTGTCCCGGTATTCGAGCAAACAGTGGACAGGCAATCCGAAGTTCGTAGAAGAGGCTAAGCAGGCATATCGCGATAACGTCGAGGCCTGGACCGACGAGGATGTAGAGCATCTGTTCAAGACCTATTATGATTCCCCGGCGGGAAGATATAGTCTCGGACAGGATGGTGCATCTATAACACAGGGTGCGCGTACATCCCAAACAAACTACGGTACACCGGTTAAAACTCAGCCCACCTTCGGCGAAAGCAGGCTATCCGCTAAGGCCCAGCAGTATCTGAAGACACTGCAGAGCAGATTCGGTGATTATGATATCCGCGTCGCAGACAGTGATGACAATCACAAGAGCATACTTGGCGGAAGTGATAAGGAATTCTCGGTTGTCTTTTCCAGTGAGGAGCTGGAGCGGATGACTAACGATCCGGACTATGCAAAGGAACAACTCGACAAGATGCAGCGCATGATCGATATGTCGAAGCGCATATGTGAGCAGAACGGATTTATGTCCGCATTCGAGCAGACTGTCGGGGAAAAGGACGATATCTTAAAATCCCTCACCATCTCAACCGATAAGGACGGCAATATGCAGTTCTTTGCGGAACTCGAGAAACTCAGTGATAAGCAGCGTGAGCGCATCGAGGAGAAACGTCAGGAGCGTGCTGAAGAAAAGAAAAAAGCCACTCAGGACGAGGATGACGGCAAAGTAAAATCGGTCACAATCTCGGCATCATCCGAGGAAGAACTGATAAAGAAGTTTACTGAGATAGACTGGGACAAGGTACCGGAGAAAGAAAGGGATTCTTCGTATACCGTAGAATATAGGGTGTAAGCCTATGAAGATACAAGACAACCCAATGAACACCGGCGCGGGCGATCCGATAATAAAGAACCCGGATCGAACTGCCGGTGACAAACAAAAGAATACCGCTTCAAAATCAATCAACGCTTCGGAATTAAATGACAGACTTGATCCGGTAGGTGCCAGACTTAAATCCGCCAGGAATCAGGCCATGAAGTTCATCCGAGATGCTTTGGCCGGAGAGCTGAGTATCGACGATGATATGAAGAAGCGAAATGATCATATCGGTGAGTTGGCCGCTACGATCAATCATGCCGAGGGCTCTATCAGGAAGATAGACAGCGAGATGGCTGAGCTTAAAGAGAAGTTCGAGGTCGATCCCGACAGCCAGGAGGAAAAGGACTTACAGTTCCTCGTAAATGCGGAACGCGCCAGAGCCAAGAGTCCGATGGGAGAGCTTCCTCCCGAGGTACAGGAGCAGGTTGACAGCATCAAGAGCAATATGACCGAGTATCAGGAACGGGCATATCCGCTACTGCTTGAGAGAGATGTTCATGTTGATACTCTGAAGGATGCCAAGATCGACATCCGCGTGGAGAATACCACGGTTCGCGATATGGCGGTTGAACGTCTTAAGTCGGATCCGATGGGTGATGCATGGGATGAGGCCAATGCGGTCATGGAGGCTGCGAGCAAGGATGTTGTGAGTATGCTTGTAAGCGAAGCACAGGATAACATCGACGAGGATCTCGAAGAGAAGAAAGAGGAAGCCAAGGAGGCCGAGGAAGCAAAGGAGAAACTCGAGGAACGGATCAATGCCACAAAGGAGAGGGAGAAGAAGCAGGAGGAACTGACAGAAGATATCCTCGAAGCCGTGAGCGAAAGATCCATTAAGGAACTCGATATGTCCGATCCGAACAGTGAGATCAATGAGCTGGTAAATAAGCTCAAGCTCATCGAGTATGATGTCAAGGGAGCCGTTGTCGACGAAGAGATATGATGAAATACAGTTCCCCGGAAGCAACGCAGGGATGAGCGGAAAACACCGCCCCACACGCAATTTGCTTATGTGTTGTACACATTTTAAATAGACAGCACCTGAGTCTGCATATATGCGGCCGGGTGCTGTTTGTATTAGTAAACGAGGCGTCATCCGCGGTATCCCGAATGCATTTTACGGCATAAAATGTGCATTTCGCGCAGCGAATATGAATACATCGGCTCAGACGCCGAAATACCACAGGGATGAGTGGGCTTCGCGATTTCCATAGGGAATCGCGAGGTTATGACGCAACGAAGCGGGAGTCCGTATGAAGATAGCAATTTGTGACGATGAAAAGGATATCAGAAATTACATAGAGAAGTGCGTGCATGAAATCGCCCCGCAAAGTGAAACTATACAGTATGAGGACGGGCGCGATATACTGCGCCCCGATTTCGATGCCGACATCCTCTTTCTGGACATCCAGATGCCCGGCATGGATGGGATGAAAGCCGCCCGTATCCTGCGCACAACGCACACTATGTCAACACATGATCAGAATATATCCGGCGGTTCTCTTAATCAGCATTTCTCCAAACCCGTCATAGTGTTCGTGACTGCCGTGGAGGAATATGTATTTCAGGCATTTGATGTGGGTGCAGTCCGGTATATCGTAAAGCCTTTTGAAAAGAGCAGGCTTCTTGATACGATCAGGCAAGCCCTGGCCATAGCGGAGGATCAGCGATCCATATCGGATTTCCTGTCCGCGGGCGTGGATGATCGCGATAAACCGCGGTATATTACGGTCAAAAGCGGAGGGGTCAACACGAGAGTCATATTGACTGATATCGTTTACGCGGAGGTATTCGACAGGCGCGTCGTGCTGCATATGCAGGATCGGGAGTGCATAGAATACTACGGCCGGATGACAGAGCTTGAGCGGGTCGCGGGTTCGGACTTCTTCCGTCCTCACAGAGCGTATCTGATCAATCTGAGATTCGTGAGTTCATATGACAGCCGGACAGTCTGTGTACAGGGGACTGTCATTCCCGTGGCCCGCGGTAAGTACCGCGAGCTGGTACGGGCATACATGTCTTATGTTACTGACGATATAGCGCGTTCCGGTATATCCACTCGCACACAGGAGAACCCCGATGAATGTAAGCCTTGATTTCTTTGACAGATTTATACAGATAGTACTTGAGATATTCTATCTCGCGAGTGCCGTACTGTTTTACTACTGGCTTTCCCCATTTATTATCAGGAAAAGAGCATTATACGCAGCCTCGTTTCTATATTGGGCAATAAGCCTCATACCTCGGTTCGGGGACTTTCCGGTATGGTGCAACCGGCTTTTCGGCATACTGGCTTTCATCGTGCCGGTCACTATATTGTATTTTCTGGATAAGCGGTGTAACCCGCTGCAAAAGATTTTCCTGTGTGCGATCTTTTCACTGATCTGGTGGATAGTGATGGAGGTTATGTCGGAACTTGGATTCTATCAGCGAGATATCAGTTATTCGCCAGTAAGCGTGACGGCTCTCGTGATCGGCTTTATAGCCTATAACATTTTGTATTACGGCTTCGGTGCCGCGATCATGTTCTTTTCTTTCAGACTTCTCCACCGGACTTATAAGAGGAAGCAGGAGGAACTGACATGGCGCGAATTCGTAATGCTTCTTGCACCCACCGGTTCTATGCTGGCTGTAAAGCCCATAGTGCGTGACTACTTTCTGCTGTGGATGCAGGGTATCGAGAACGGCAGCATTGAGCAGAACATCCCCGGTAACCCTTTTCGTATCCTCTTTTGCATCCTGTCTTATGTGTCCATGCTCGTGATCCTGATATTCTATCAACAGATCAAGGATAATCAGGAAGAGGAGTATGCGCGACGCGCGCTGGAGAGTCAGACGGAGGATATGCACAGGCATATGGAGCAGATCGAGGAGACATACGAGAGGATGCGGGCCATGCGCCACGATATGGGTAATCATATGGCGGTGATACAGGGGCTGATCGAGAGCGGTGATCGTGATGCGGCATCGGATTATATCGGAGAGTGGAGGGAGAACTTCGGTGAAATGGGGATGTCGGTGAAGACGGGTAACCCTTTTACCGATGCGGCCATATCAGGGTTTGCGGACAGATTTGACGCCGCCGGTATCCCGTTTGAGCAGTCGTTTGTCTATCCGGATGAGCTGAGGATAGAGCCGTTTGATTTGTGTGTGGTGTTATCCAATGCCTTGCAAAATGCTTATGAGGCGTCTGTGAGCGTGAATGATCCGCATGTATCTCTGACATCAGTGCTCAGGAACAATACTTTCATCATCAATGTGAAGAACCGGATCGGTTCACGGGTTAATATAGATAAGGAAGCGGGCATTCCGTATTCATCGAAAAAGGAAGACGGGCACGGCTACGGTCTTAAGAACATCCGAAACATCGCCCACAAATATAACGGCGATATAGACATCCGCCAGGAGAACGACGGGCGTTATATGACATTTGTTTTAAATGTGATGCTGATCGGCTGATCGCCGGCAAACGCATATAACAGTCTTTTTACGTCATATTTTATACCGTTCACGACATAAGGGTTGTCTATTCTTTTTTATTCCCGATACTGAAAGTAGAGATATGGATCATAGTCCTGTTATTTTTGATCCGGATCTCGAGTATTGGCGGAGTGACTCCGTGGAAGGAGGTAAAAGGCTATGATCAGATTGGGAAGTATGAATTACGGCAGTATATTCGGCAGCGGCAGCAACTCTCTCTACAGCAGCCTGTCCCAGTTAAACAGCATCAGGAACGGTTCATACGGCAAAGCACTGAAGGCATACTACGCTAAAGACAATACCTCTGCCAAAAGTTCCAAAAGCCCAAAGAGCAGCCGTTACAACTATCCGCAATTCACGGCAAATGCAGGACTTGATACTATACAGACCCAGACCGGGAAGCTTGTGGAATCTGCAAACAAGCTGACTGATAACAGTAAGAAGAGTCTCTTTGTCGATAAGGACAATTATGATGCAGACGCTGCGTATAAGGCTGTCAGTGAGTTTGTGACTAATTATAACGATACGCTTGATGCCGTGAACAAGACGACGAATACCGTGGTATCCAATGCTGCCGGCAACATGACCAGGATGACGGGGATAATGAGCAACAGCCTGTCGAAAGTCGGAGTAACGGTCGGCAAGGACGGAAGATTATCCGTAAACGAGGATGATTTCAAGAGTGCGGATATGGATAAGGTCAAGTCCGTATTCGGCGCCGGCGGATCCTTTGCCAGATCTGTCAATTCCTATGCGACCAGGCTTGGTACAGCAGCCAAGCAGCAGAGCCTGCAGACAGCAAGCAATACAGGCACATACGGCAGATATGGCTCGTACAACAACAATTATGGTACTAACAGTTATAACTGGTGGTACTGAGTGCCCAAATGATATCTCATCATTAAAGACAACCTATTACATCTAAAATTTATTTGCGTCCGTATAGGAAGTACAGAACGTACTTCCCGGACGCACCTTTAATCAGGTATCAAGTGATGTCTGCATTGAAACATTAAGGCAAGGAAGCAGTCAGAAATCAAGGAGGATAACGAAATGTCAATGAACGTAGGAACAGATTATTCAAGAAGTTATGTTACATATTCAAATGTAAATGCAAAAGCAGCACAGGATGACTCAAAATCCGAGAAAACCACAGATAAGAAGTCAGCCGGCGAATTTGGATCATCCGTGGGATCAGGTGTGATCTATGAGAAATCCGGTGAAAGGATCGATAATTCCACCTATTCCATCAATAAAATGAATAAGGCTGATAGAACAACTATAGCCAGTCAGCTTAAGACGGCTGCCGATCAGCGTCAGCAGCAACTCATCAGTCTTGTACAGAAAACCATTGGCTCACAGGCCGGAACATATGGCAAGGCCAACGGGAATATCTGGCGTACTCTGGCAAGCGGAAACTTTACTGTAGATGACGCTACCAGGGCGCAGGCTCAGAAAGACATCGGAGAAGACGGTTATTGGGGTGTAAAGCAGACATCCCAGAGACTGTTTGACTTCGCCAGCGCACTTGCAGGCGATGATGTTGAGAAAATGAAAGAGATGCAGGCCGCTATGGAGAAAGGCTTCAAGAAAGCTGAAAAGGCGTGGGGCGGCAAACTGCCGGGAATCTGCAGTGAGACAATAAGCGCCGCCAATAAGCTTTTCGAGGACTATTACAAGTCTAAAGAAACTGTAGTAGAATAATACCCGAAGTGGTTCACAGGGGCTGTAGGATATTACACATACCCACAGCCTCTACTACTACGATAACAAAAACATCTGATTGTCTGATTCGGAGATAATTGTATTTTACTTTGAAACATCTTCCGAACATAAGTGTGCGAGATAAGAATGAAGATAGTATTTGTGATCCTGGCATTACCCATGATCATAGGAATTGTAGTTGCATGTTTCTTTGTGCGTAAGCATAGGGATATAGGAGTTTTCAATAAGATATCGATATACATATATTTCCCCGTTGGCATCTGGTCAGCGGTTTATTTCGTTATCTGTCTGATATATGCCGGTATTACCTTATCATTCGTGTGGATCTGGCCGATGATAGCAATCTTCTGCCTGGTCAGGATCAGAATGCTTGTATCCGGGGATAGAAAGGTTAGTCGTGCACGGAAGATTATCAGGATTGCTTACAGGATAGTTTTCGTAATCGGTCTGGTCTTTTTCCTGTTCATAGAGAGCAGGATAGTGGACGCCATGACCGCGACACCGCCGGCAGATCTGGACTATGTAGTAGTTCTTGGGGCAGGACTTCGTGGTACAACCCCGACTAATCCGCTTAAGGTACGCATCATCAGAGCGGCTGAGTATATGGAGGATAATGCGGGAACTTTTCTGATTGCATCCGGTGGTCAGGGATCTGATGAAGTTATTAGCGAGGCTCAGTGTATCCATGACCAACTGGTAGATATCTATGGGATAGAGGATGATCGTATCATTCTGGAAGAACAATCCAGAGATACGGAGGAGAATCTACGGAACAGTCTGGACATTATAGGTGATCCGAATGCTTCCGTTGGCATAGTTTCCAACGGATTCCATGAGTACAGAGCCTTGATGATAGCCGAGCATACAGGATATAACAATGTGTATTCTGTACCGGCGACCACGCTGCTTCCGGTAGGGATCCACTATATAGTCAGGGAATTCTTTGGAGTGGTTGAGTGTATGATCAAGTGCTAAACCAAATATCCGGACGTCATATGACTGTCTGAAGAAATCGCTTTTGGCATACAAAAAGAACAAATGTATTGTGCATATTTTTCGAAAAGATAGGTCAATTCATAGGTCAATCGGGACTTCGAGGAAGTTTTGAATTAAGATGAAATGAAGACATTGATCGCGTATAGATTTTTCTAAAAACCCCTTGATTTATCTACATTCTTCCGTTATAATCATTTTCTGTCGAAAAGATATTTAGCGGTATCGCCAAATGGTAAGGCAACGGACTCTGACTCCGTCATTTCTAGGTTCGAATCCTAGTACCGCTGCTTATGGATCCCCAATAGAAGTAATTACTATTGGGGTTTGTTATTTCATAAAGGAGGTTTATGCATATGGAAAGAGTCGAGAAGTTTTTGAAAGATGCGGGAACATATTATCTGGCTACTGCCGATAAGGATCAGCCCCGTGTAAGGCCGTTCGGAACGATCAACAACTTTGAAGGCAGGCTGTATATCCAGACGGGCAAGTCCAAGGATGTATCAAAGCAGATCCATGCCAATCCCAGGGTGGAGATATGTGCATGTACCGGCCCCGAGTGGCTCAGAGTGGCCGCCACACTTGTTGAAGATGACAGAAGAGAGGCCCGTCAGGCCATGCTGGATGCGTATCCGTCTCTTCAGGGCATGTATTCCGCAGACGACGGCAATACCGAGGTTTTCTACCTTAAGGATGCTACAGCCACGTTCAGTTCATTTACATCGGCTCCCGAAGTTGTGAAGTTCTGATGCTCTACATAATCAGGCACGGAATAACCGACTGGAACAATGAGCGCAGGCTTCAGGGGCAGACGGATATCCATCTGAATGACGAAGGGAGAGAGATGGCAGAGCAGGCACGGAAGGAGTACCGGAATGTTCATTTCGATATCTGCTTCTGTTCTCCGCTGGCGCGGGCCCGTGAGACCGCGGAGATCCTCCTGAGAGACAGGGACGTACCTGTCATGTATGATGACCGGCTCAAAGAGATGAGTTTCGGTATATACGAAGGAGCTCCGAACACTCTGGGCGTATCGGATGCTCCTGTCGGGGTATTCTTCAGTAGCCCGGAACTCTATACGGATCCGCCGGAGGGGGCGGAAAGCATAACCGCTCTGATGGAGAGAACGGGTGAGTTTATAAAAGACAGGGTCAGACCTGAACTGGATGCCGGAAGGGATGTCCTGATAGTAGGACACGGAGCAATGAATTCGGCCATCGTCTGCCGGATCAAAGACCGTCCGCTGTCACGGTTCTGGGACGATGGGATCCTGAACTGTAAGTTGATGAGACTTATCTGAAAATGATATACTTGGTTATGAATTTTTACGTAAGGAGAAACAGCAATGAACACTAAAAAGAGAAAATCCCTGAAAAAGTCGCTTCTGGCTAAGATCATTATCAGCGTGGCTGTAATAATAGTGATCATTACCCAGATAAGCATCAAACTGGCTTCGGATAATATTCAGTCTCTCATGAATGGTATCCTTGCCAGGGAATCAGCCACATATGCCAGCGAGATACAGAGCTGGTGGAACAGTATAGAGGAGAGAGTGGGACAGACCGCCGATATCATGAGGAACACACCTGAGATGTCCTATGATGATACACTGGCAATGCTGCTTGAGCTCACCAAACTCGATCCCGACTCTCAGGATATATATCTTGCATACGGTGATACGGGGAAATTCCTTGACGGTTCCGGCTGGATTCCCGATGATACATTTGTATTTACGGACAGGCCCTGGTTCCAGGGCGCTATAGCCGCAAAGGGCGAGATTTACTCATCCGAGCCCTATGTTGATGCCTCCACGGGTAAGACATGCCTGGCATGTGCAGTCATGATCCGTGACAATGTTGTTCTTTCCAGCGATATCAATTTTGACAAGGTTGCCGAGAAAGTTATGGCATTTGAGTCACTGTCACCCGATGCAAAGTTCTATATCATCAATAAAGACACCAAGGATATACTGATCAGCAACGTGACCGACAGCGTAGGCCAGAATCTGGAGTCAGCTACAGATCCCATTGCGGCCGGCCTGGCGCCCGTCTTCGGTTCACTGAATACTGACATCAAGGCAGGCGGGGAGAAAGTTGTAACAGCCAAGACTTCCGCCGGTTCCCAGATGTTCACCGCCACTGATATCGAAGGTACTTCGTGGGCGGTAGTAAGTGCCGTACCGTCTTCACTGCTCAGCCAGAGCATACTCAAGGTTATGTATGTGACATTCGCAAGTGCGATCATTCTGCTTGCCGCTCTGTCTGCTCTGATGTATGTACTCCTGAACAAGGCGATCAACCCTGTTACCACTATCACGGAGAGGATCACAGAGATCAGCAAAGGCGACTTCACCGTTCAGATCACTCCCGAAGGCAATAACGAGATCACCACTCTTGCAGAGTGTTTAAATGAGTATATTGATAAGATGAGGGCTACCTTTAACAGCCTTTCCAATATATCCGGTGCCATGAACAGCCGTGCCGGGGAGTGCTTCGATATCTCACATATCCTGTCAGATGCGAACACCTCTCAGGGTGAATCAATAGAGAGCCTTAACTCGACACTTAATGACATGAATGCCGCTATAGAAGATATAGCTCAGGCTGCCACGGATCTTGCAAATACATCGAACGAACTGGCTGACAAGGCTGAGAACGTTAAGAGTCTGTGCGACCAGACCATGGACGCTTCCGCCAAGGGGCGTGATGAGATGGAGAGCATGACCAGGAACGTCACCACTCTTAACACTACTCTTAATGAACTTACTTCTCTCATCATGGATACATCCAGGTCTGTAGAGGAGATCACCGGTATCACGGATACGATCAATGCCATATCCAGTCAGACCAATCTCCTGTCGCTCAACGCCTCAATAGAGGCAGCCAGAGCCGGTGAGATGGGTAAGGGCTTCGCAGTGGTTGCCACAGAGGTAGGTACTCTGGCCAATCAGTCATCACAGGCTACAGAGACGATCCGCAGACTGGTAGAGGGTATCACCAAGAACATATCCGATATCAGCCATAAGGCCGAGATATGTGTCAGCGATATGGAAGCCTGCCTGAATGCCGTATCCGGTGCGAATGAATCATTTGAGACTATATATGAAGATGTAGCCAAGGCTACTGACGGCATAGGAGAGATCGCTGCCGGCATCGAGAAGATCAACGATGTCGCATCCAATAACGCCGCTACTACGGAAGAGCAGGCATCCAGCATTACACAGGTACTTGAACTGAGTAATACGATCGTAAACGAGAGCAGCAGACTTCGTACCGAGACCGAGAACATAACCAATATCTCTGAGAATCTGAATCAGTATTCCGATGAGATCAACTCGGACCTGTCACAGTATACGGTGTAAGGTGCGGTGTCAGTCATAGTCTCGGACTACAAGTATAAATATGAAACCCATCTGCACACTTCAGAGGGGAGTGCCTGTGGGCGGTGTCATGGCGAAGAGATGGCACGGGCCTGTAAGGAAGCCGGTTATGACGGGATATTCGTCACGGATCATGCCTGGGGCGGAAATACCGCTATAGACAGGTCGCTTCCCTGGAGTGAATGGGTTACCCGTTTTGCGGAAGGCTATGAGCGTGCCAAAGCATGGGGCGATAAGAATGATCTTAAGGTATGGTTCGGATATGAGGCCGGATTTGATGCCACGGAATTTCTTATCTACGGCATTACACCGCAGTGGATGATCGACCATCCGGAGCTTCATGATGCTACGATACCGGAGCAGCTGGATATCATTCATTCGGGCGGAGGTATGGTCATACAGGCGCACCCGTACCGTGAAGAATTCTATATCAAAGAAGTACGGCTTTTTCCGCAATATGCCGACGGGCTTGAGGGTGTAAATGCCACACATACCAATCCCTTGAGTAAGGCACACCGGAGTGATGTGTGGGATCCTAAGGCGATCGAACTTGCTCATGCGAACAACAAACCCATCACAGCCGGATCCGATGTACACAGTACGGTGATATTCGGCGGAGGAGTGCTCTCGGACCATGAACTTAATGGTCCGCAGGATTATATATCTCTGATACTGGGGAGCGATATGTATCTGCTGACCGACGGAGTGTGTGTACGGGACAGATACGGAAATGTGATAGATTAAACCATAATCGGGGAGGATGATATATCATGGAACCCAATCAATATTACAACAATGATCAGTATACCCAGACCGGTGACCTGATGGGCAATATCGGCGCAGCGACCGGGCAGGTTCGCGAGCTCCTTCAGCAGGAGGTTATCGCGAAATCATTTCTGTATATGGTGGCTGCTCTTGCGGTCACGGCGATCGCGGCGTTTACCGCACCTGACCTGCTGGCCGGATGGCTTGCAAGAGGCAGATATAACATGCTCATCCTTTTCGGCGCGGAGCTGGCCATAGTGATAGCGTCGAACGTGGCAATGAGTAAGAATAATGTTGCACTGAGTGCGATACTCTTTACTCTTTATTCGTATCTGACGGGTGCGACTCTCGGCATCATTTTCTGGGCATATGACCTGATAAGCGTCGGAGCCGTATTCCTGATGACTGCGGCCATGTTCGGAGTCATGGCGGTATATGGCCTGGTGACGAAGAAAGACCTTTCTTCGATCGGAAGTATATGCATGATGGGTATCATCGGTATCATCATCGCATCGCTGGTCAACGTACTGCTTCTTCACAGTACGGTGTTTGATCTGATAGTATCGATCGCCGGAGTAGCGATCTTCGTCGGGCTGACGGCTTATGATGTACAGAAGATCAAGCAGAGAGTGTATTATGCAACGGATGATAATGTTGCTGTTCTGGCTCTGTCCGGAGCATTCGGGCTGTATCTTGACTTCATCAACATATTCCTCAGACTGCTTCGTATCTTTGGCAAGCGCAGATAATTCAGACGTATGCATACACGCAAGTGGGATCTGATCTGTTCATACGGTTCTATACTGGCGGTCGGGGCGGCGTTTTTCGGCATACCCATGATCGCCTGGATGGCAGCATATATAATGTCGGGACGCGGGGGTATCTTAAGCGGTATTCTCGGGTATCCCGGCATTTTTCTTACATGGACTCTGCCTCTGGTCATATTTCAGACGGTCAGTCTCCTGATAACTGATCTGGTGCTGATCTCACGCGAGGGATTCAGGTGGAAACGGTTCCTGGGAGTGGGGTTCGGCATTGCATGCATACTGATGAACTGGCTGTGCAGATTCACCTTTTTTACTTCGTTGCTTGCATGTTATGCAGAGTGTACGATCTTTGCCATATCCGTGATGAGTTCCTGCGCCGCACTGTATAAGCCGGGTCTGAATAATGAGTTTGTCATCATACTGGGCTGTGCGATAGGCAAGGACGGTCATCTGTTACCACTGCTCAGAGAGAGGGTCAACCGTGCGATCAGATTTGCCTGGGAACAGGAGATCGCTACGGGCAAGCCTGTAAGATTTATTCCGAGCGGAGGTCAGGGGACTGATGAGATCATGAGTGAAGGCTCTGCCATGACCATGTATCTGGTATCGCACAGCGCTGAGGAATATGAGGTTTTATCCGAGAGAAAATCCAGAAACACATACGAGAATTTCCTGTACTCCCGTGAGATTATAGAGGAGCAGTCCCCCGGAGCCGCAGTGACTTTCATCACGACGAACTTCCATGTGCTCAGGAGCGGCATGCTGGCCCGTAAGGCAGGTCTGAATGCCGAGGGGCTCGCGAGCAGGGCGAAATGGTATTTCTGGCCGAACGGGTTTGTTCGCGAGATCATGGCGATTGTGGTATTGTATAAAAAGGTGCAGATCGCAGCCGTGGCTGTATGTGCACTGTTATCGTTGGCAGCGATCATTATGATGAGGTAGATATATGGCCGTTCAGAATGCAAAAGTTCTCAGGAAATTAAAAAAGAGTTATGCATGGTCAGGTATGCTGGTCACGGTTTTTTTATCCATAGTGATGATCGTGACCCTGGCGGTCCTTGCCAGCGCAGCCCTTCAATATGTGCTGGAATCATGGATATCTGCCGAATATGACCGTATATCCTATATGGCGCATATATATGAAAGCGGTATGTCCGATGAACTCAAGCGTCTGGACAGAGAGGATCGTGCATATGTGGTGATCGACGAGGATGACCGGTTTGTATATACGTATGGGCATAATACGTGCTCCGGCACGGGTCATCCGACCAAGGTCTTAAACGAGGGCGGATTCTTAGACATAATCGTATATCCCGACACCGAATCACAGGTGTTCGAGCTGGATGATGATTCGATCACCATAGATCTGAGCTCATTTGTACCTGACGTGCTGAATGTGAATAAGCTGATCGAGATCCAAACGCCGGAGGCGATCAAGCTGCCTCTCTGGATCGGCGTGAAGATGAAGGATGGCAGCGTATTTGCCGGCAGATCCACACTGGACATAGACAGGAACGATCTGATGTTCCTCGGGGCCGTAGCCGGCGCGCTGGCAGGGGTATTTGCGCTGGTATTCATATTTATGCTCATCAGACTGATCTTCGGCATCAGAAACCGCAGGAGACTGACCAAGCTTGTCTTTGGTGATGAAGCCACGGGCGGGAATAACTGGATGTATTTCCGGATGAAGGGGGAGCAGATCCTCAAACGTAAGAGAAACGCCAGGAACCATTATGCCGTTCTGGATATAGTATTCTTCAAATACAGGAATTACTGTGTGTGCCACTCCGTGGCCGAAGGAGAGAAAAAGCTTGCTATGGTCAGACAGGTTATAGAGAGCTGGCTGAACCGTGGTGAACTGAGCGCTCATTATGCATCGGCCAACTTCGTTGCCCTTATCAAAGCCGACAGTAATGATGTGCTGCAGAAGCGGCTTGAAGACCTTCTGAATCAGCTCGGGTGCGTTGATCCCGTACACAATATCAGTTTTCATATCGGGGCAGCCTCTCTGGATGCGTGTGAGGATCATCATAATAACGCATCGCATGACTGTCCTGTCGATCTGGAGCGCGACTATAACAACGCATGTGCTGCCAGGGCGACTCTTGATGAGACAGACGGGCCTGCCATAGCTTATTTCACGGATCAGATGATGGATGAGCAGATATGGGAGGACCGCGTACGTGAGACGCAGATGGCGGCTCTTCTGAACGAGGAATTCCTGGTTTATTATCAGCCCAAGTATAATCCTGCGGACGATAAGCTTACAGGTGCGGAAGCTCTGATCAGATGGCAGTCTCCGGAGTTTGGCTTCATATCTCCGGGCCGCTTCATACCGATCTTTGAGAAAAACGGATTCATCACAGAGATAGACCATTATATGATCCGCCATGTAGCCAGAGACCAGAAGAGATGGCACGATGCCGGATACAACTGTGTGCCTGTATCGGTTAATGTATCCAGAGCACATTTCGTTGAGGAGGAT
Source organism: uncultured Lachnospiraceae bacterium (assembly GCA_905234595.1). Lineage (GTDB taxonomy): Bacteria > Bacillota > Clostridia > Lachnospirales > Lachnospiraceae > XBB2008. The sequence goes on from CAJOID010000003.1 coordinate 45,101, forward strand.
CTGGCAGAACAGATCCGTGATATAGTGGATTCCGAAGGCGCGCTGCACGAACTGATAGAGCTTGAACTTACCGAGAGTGCGTTCTTTGATGATAAAAAGGCGCTTGTATCGACGATCAGTAAACTCAAGTCATACGGATTTGCCGTATCCATGGACGACTTCGGATCCGGATACTCATCGCTTAATTCGCTCAAGGATCTGCCGCTGGATGTGCTCAAACTCGATGCCGAATTCTTCCGCGGCAACGCTGACGGTGAGAGGAGCGAGATAGTCATATCGGAGACCATACGCCTGGCACAGGCGCTGAATATGCGCACCGTAGCGGAAGGCGTGGAGATAAAGGACCAGGTGGATTTCCTGGCAAAGCAGGGCTGTGACATGATACAGGGATACTTCTATGCCAAACCTATGCCCGGCAGTGAATATGAGCAGAGAATGAATGCAGGATAACGCATCATTTTAATTTTAGGAGGTTTTATATGTTTACAGAGTCGTTTTGGTCATTACTTCCGGCTATCATAGCGATAGCATTGGCCCTCATCACCAAGGAAGTATACTCGTCGCTCTTCATAGGTATCATCTGCGGCGGCCTGCTCTACTCGGGCTTCAGCTTCACCGGTACCATGGAGCATGTATTTGTCGACGGCATGATCGGTCAGCTGTCAGACGGATGGAATGTGGGTATACTCATATTCCTCGTGATCCTGGGTACCATGGTCATGCTGATGAACCGTGCCGGCGGATCCGCAGCTTTCGGACGCTGGGCAGTGGCTCATGTCAAGACCAGGATCGGAGCACAGGTTGCTACCATTCTGCTCGGTGTGCTGATCTTCATCGATGACTATTTTAACTGCCTCACAGTCGGGTCTGTCATGATGCCGCTCACGGACAAGCACAAGATATCCCGCGAGAAACTGGCATATCTGATAGACGCCACGGCAGCACCGGTATGTATCATAGCGCCGATATCCTCGTGGGCGGCAGCTGTTACCGGATTCGTGGACGGAGCCAACGGACTGACGCTGTTTGTCCGAGCCATTCCTTATAACTTCTATGCTTTTCTGACCATAGCGATGATGCTGACACTGACATACGGCAAGTTCGATTTCGGTCCCATGAAACATGCGGAACTGCATGACTATAAGGGTAAGAATGAAGACAAGAACGTGGCATCCGGTATGACCGGTGCCGAGGACCAGCCCAATCCGCCCATATCCGATAAGGGCAGGGTCATCCATCTGGTACTGCCTATTGTAGCCCTGATCGTATGCTGTATCATAGGCATGATCTACACCGGCGGATTCTTTGAGGGCGAGAGCTTTATCGACGCTTTCTCCAATTCCGATGCTTCCGTAGGTCTCGTATACGGTTCGGTGGTCGCTCTTGTCATCACTATAGTATTCTTCCTGGCTACGAAGGTATTAAGCTTCGGTGAGTGTATGAATGCCGTTCCCGAAGGATTCAAGAGCATGGTTCCCGCCATCCTGATCCTGACTTTCGCATGGACCCTGAAGGCCATGACCGACTCACTCGGTGCTGCAGAATATGTTGCCGGCCTGGTTGAGAATATCGCGGATAACAGAGCCATCATGAGCTTCCTTCCGGCATTTGTATTCCTTGTAGGAGCTTTCCTTGCTTTTGCCACCGGTACTTCCTGGGGAACATTCGGTATACTGATCCCCATCGTAGTCAATGTATTCGGTGCGGACCTGAGCAACGAACTGATGATCATAGCCATATCGGCCTGTATGGCAGGTGCCGTATGCGGCGACCACTGCTCGCCCATATCCGATACCACGATCATGGCCAGTGCGGGAGCACAGTGTAATCATATCCGTCACGTATCCACGCAGCTTCCTTACGCACTTACCGCGGCCGGAGTATCGTTCGTGGCATATGTTCTGTCCGGATTCATACGTAACTGGCTGATCTGCCTGCCGCTGGGCATAGTACTGATGGCAGGATCTCTTCTGGTCGTTAAGAAGGTTACGGTGAAAGACTGATGTACTATCTGGATAAGACGGTATCCTTCAGCGAAACTGCCCCTGACTGCAAGATCAGGATAACCGAGCTTATAGATTATTATCAGGATGTATGTACCAGACAGTCTGCCGATGCGGGTGTCGGACTGGATGTACTGCGCAGCCGGGGATACGGCTGGGTGGTCTCTTCGTGGCAGATAGTCGTAAACCGTTACCCCTCGCTTGATGAGAAAGTGCGCGTCGGTACAGCACCTTATCAGTTCAAGGGCGTGATGGGCATGCGTAATTTCCGCCTGGAAACATATGACGGTGAAGTGCTATCCTATGCCAACTCTGTATGGTCATTTATAGATATCGAGAAACTGACTCTGGCCAGAGTGACCCCCGAGGTTGCGAATGCATATGAACTGGAGGAGAAACTGGATATGGATTACGCCCCCCGCAAGATCCGTATCCCCGAATCTCTGGCTGCCCTTGAACCCATAGAAGTCCGTTATCATCATCTGGATTCGAACGGGCACGTCAATAACGGACAGTATATATCCATGGCTGAGGATCTGGTGTCTGCGGGACGCAGAGCCGGACAGATCCGTGTCGAATACAGAGCAAGTGCTCATATGGGGGATATCATCATGCCTTATCTCAGTGAGGATCCGGCAGAAAACCTGCATACGGTGATCCTGGCGGATACGGATATGAATCCTTATGTGATCGTTGAATTCAGCGGCACCGCCCGCGGGTGATAAATATGGACAGAAAGCTGACGCCCGGAACTTCATATACACTCAAAATAGTCAAAACAGCCGCGCACGGGGCCTATCTTGCTCACGAGATGGGCGCCGCTGCTCCGGACCGGGTCCTTCTGCCGGCCAAACAGGTTCCCGAAGAAAAAAGGATCGGTGACGAGATCCGTGTTTTCCTGTATAAGGACTCTCAGGACAGGCTGATAGCCACTGTGCGTACCCCGCTGATAGAGCTTGGGCAGACAGCCAGACTGGAGGTTGCGGAAGTGGGCAAGATAGGAGCCTTTCTGTCATGGGGACTGGAGAAGGATCTGCTGTTACCCTATGCGGAGCAGACATACACAGTGCATGCGGGCGATACCGTTCTGGTGGCACTCTATCTGGATAAGAGTGACCGGCTGTGCGCTACCATGAATGTCTATCAGTACCTGAAGACAGGCAGTCCGTATATTGTTGGAGATACAGTTCACGGCATCGCATATCAGGACAGCGAGCGGTTCGGCATATTCGTGGCTGTCGATGACAGATATCAGGGCCTTGTTCCGCGCAGGGAATGCTATGGAGATATCAGGCCCGGAGCTGATGTGACGGCACGCGTCATTCAGGTACGTGAAGACGGCAAACTGGATCTGAGCGTACGCCGTAAGGCTTATGAGCAGATGGATGATGATGCGGATACCATACTTAAACTGGTTGCATCATATGACGGAGTTCTCCCGTTTACGGATAAAGCTACTCCCGAGGTCATCAAGCTTCATACCGGCATGAGCAAAAACGAATTCAAAAGAGCTCTCGGCCGTCTGATGAAAGAAGGCAAAGTCATCAAGACCGAAAGGGCCATCCGCATGGCGGACCGATCGCATTAAAAACTCCCGGATTAGTAAAACTTATATATTATTTAAGCCCCCGTTTTGTTGAAATTGCATTGTAGTTTTGCTATAATGTGAACATATTGGGGGCATATTTATTATGCAAAATGTCACAATGCTGGGGATCAAGCTCCAGGATCGCAGTGTAGAGGAATCTTTGGGCTGTACTTCCAGGTTTCTGCGGAGCAGCGCGCTTGATGTTATCGCCTAAATAGATTAGGAGGTCATCAGGCACGCGGTTTTTGATGCCGGTATCAGG
>CAJOID010000004.1 GCA_905234595.1 uncultured Lachnospiraceae bacterium
GAAAACATGGGGCTTGTAAACGATACTTCGTCGATCGCGCTCACTGCCATAGCATATAACGTGATCCGTGAGGAGGATGCCGAGACTCAGGGCCTGCTCGACGGCATCACATGGGAGGAATATAAACTCGCGAACAATACACGTACCAGACTGGACGTGGATGAGGACCTGATAGATGTCGTATCCAAGGCAACCGGCATTCCGATGGCCCGTATAGCATTTGCTGCTTATACGCAGAATGTATTCTTTGACAAAGAGGGCTCCAAATTCAGTGCGACCGATTTTATACAGATCGCTCTGATAGTAGTCATTCTGGCGCTACTGGCGTTCGTGGTCCTCAGGAGTATGCAGAGAGAGAAGACCGAGGAGGAGCCCCAGGAGGAACTCAGCGTCGAGGATCTGCTTCAGTCCACGCCGGAATCCGAACTTGAGGATATAGCCATGGAGGATGAATCCGAGACCAAGAAGGCGATCAACAAGTTCGTTGAAGATAACCCCGAAGCGGCAGCGCTGTTACTTCGTAACTGGCTGAATGAGGAATGGGGATAAGAGTTAGGAGTATAGCTTAGCAATGGCCAAGATGAGCGATGAAATGGGCGGCCTGCAGAAAGCCGCGATATTGCTGATAGCACTCGGACCCGAGAAATCGGCGATGATCTTTAAGCATCTCAAGGAAGAGGAGATAGAAGAGCTTACTCTTGAGATAGCCAATACCAGAAGTATCACCCCGCAGATCAAGGAAGATGTCATCAATGAGTTCTATCAGGTATGTCTTGCCCAGCAGTATATTGCCGAGGGCGGTATCTCCTATGCCAAAGAACTTCTCGAGAAATCCTTCGGCGAGGACCGCGCCAAGGACGTTATCGGCAAACTTACCGCATCGCTTCAGGTTAAGCCGTTTGAATTCATACGTAAGACAGATGCTTCACAGCTGCTCAACTTCATTCAGGATGAGCACCCTCAGACCATAGCACTGATACTGTCGTATCTGTCACCTGCTCAGGCGGCACTGATCATAAGCGCGCTTCATCCCGACAGACAGGCGGACGTAGCCAAGAGGATCGCCGTCATGGACAGAACGTCTCCCGAAGTTATCAAGGAGGTCGAGAAAGTGCTCGAGTCCAAACTCTCAAGTCTGGTCAACCAGGATTACACGATCATCGGCGGTGTCGACAGCGTGGTAGAGATCCTGAATACGGTCGACCGTGGTACGGAGAAGCACATCATGGAGACACTGGAGATCGAGGAGCCCGAGCTTGCCGACGAGATCAGACGCAAGATGTTCGTATTCGAGGATATCCTGCTTCTCGACGACCGTGCTATACAGAGAGTGCTGCGTGACGTTGAGAATAACGACCTGGCTATTTCACTTAAGGGTGCGAACCAGGAAGTTCAGAACGCCATCTTCAACAACCTGTCCAAGCGACTCGCATCCATGATCAAGGAGGACATGGAATTCATGGGTCCCGTGCGTATGAAGGACGTTGAGGAAGCACAGCAGAAGATCGTTAATGTAATACGTAAGCTCGAGGATTCGGGCGAGATCGTAATATCCAGAGGCGGAGGAGACGAGATAATTGTCTAATAACCTGCTCAAATTCTACAACACGACTCCTCAGGAAGAATCGAAACTCATCGATACGAACAGCCTCATGGAAAAGAAACTCCGGGAAGTCGCGACCAGGGCGAGGAAAAAACCCGATCCCAAACCCGCCAGCGGAGAAACGCTGGTCGCGAGCGAAAATGCAGAGGCAGGTTTCGTTGAAGGCCTTGGAGCCGATCAGATAGATGCGCTCATGGCCGACACCGACGATGAGAGCAATATCATCAAGGCAGTCGATCCTTCGGAGGAAGCTGAGAACATAAGGGTCGCCGCCAAAGCTGAGGCCGATGAGATAGTAGCCACGGCCGAACAGCTGGCCAGGGAGTACAAGGAGAACAGCCGCAGAGAGGCTGAGATCGAGAGTACGAGGATACGTGCCGACGCCAAACAGGAGGGATACCAGCAGGGACTGGCACAGGCACAGGATGAGTATGCTTCCCGGATGCAGGAACTTGACATGCGGGAACAGGAACTTCTGCAGAATTATGATGCGCTGTGTGCCGAACTCGAACCCAGGTTTATCAGTGCCATCACCAGCATATACGAGCGGATATTCAATGTCGAACTCGGACAGTATGAGCCCATACTCGCGCAGCTGATAGCGGGTGCCATGAGGCACGTCGAGAGCAGCAAGTCATACATCGTACATGTATCCAGAGAAGATTACGCGGATATCAGTGATGCCCAGAGAGCTCTTCTGGAGGAGGCTGCACCGGGGTGCCAGATAGATATCATCGAGGATGTGGGACTGAACCGCAATCAATGCATGCTTGAGACCGAGAACGGTATATTTGATTGCGGACTGGATACTCAGCTGACGGAACTCCGCAATAAGCTGATGATACTCAGTTTCGAGCCCGCCGAACCCATACCGGAGGGCTGATGTGGGATTTGACATTGATTTTGCAAAATACGAACGCGTCATAGATGAACCTCTTATACGCAATATGGGCCGGATAGAGAATGTCATCGGCCTGAGCATAGAGTCCAAAGGCCCGGAAGCCAAACTGGGCGATCTGTGTAAGATATTTACCGGATCGGATGATGAGTACATATATGCAGAGGTCATCGGGTTCAAGGACGGCAAGACCCTCTTAAGCCCCTATCAGGCTACCGACGGTATATCGATAGGATGCCGTGTGGAGAACACCAACGCCCCGCTGATGGTCACGGTATCGGATAAACTGCTGGGGCATGTTCTGGACAGCCTGGGCAATTGCGAGGAGCTCGGCTTCATCGAGGGGCCTCGCGTGGAAGTGGATACTCAGGCCATGGATGCCATGGACAGAGTCGTGATAGATGAAGTCCTGTCACTCGGAGTCAAGGCCGTGGACGGGCTTCTGACCATAGGCAAGGGACAGCGTATAGGCATATTTGCCGGTTCGGGTGTCGGCAAATCCACTCTGATGGGCATGTTTGCCCGTAACACCAATGCCGATATCAATGTGATCGCCCTCATCGGAGAGCGTGGCAGGGAGGTCAAGGAGTTCATAGAGAGGGACCTGGGCCCCGAGGGCATGGCCAGATCCGTGGTCGTGGTCGCTACAAGCGACAGAACGGCGCTGGAGCGCAAAAAGGCCGCCATGACCGCCACCGCCATAGCCGAGTATTTCAGGGACCAGGGACGGGATGTGCTGCTGATGATGGACTCGCTCACCCGTTTCTCGATGGCGCAACGTGAGATAGGGCTTGCAAGCGGAGAGCCGCCCGTGTCGAGAGGATATCCTCCGAGCGTGTATTCGCAGATGCCGAGGCTGTTGGAGCGCGCAGGCAAGAATTCCAGGGGCTCGATAACCGGTCTCTATACGGTGCTGGTAGACGGCGATGACTTCAATGAACCGATCACCGATACTGCCAGAGGTATTCTGGACGGTCATATAGTTCTGGACCGTAAGCTTGCTCAGAAGAATCATTATCCCGCCATAGATGTGCTGGCATCGGTTTCCAGATGCATGTCGAGTCTGGTGGGGCGTGATCACAAGCGCTACGCCGGTAAACTCAAGAGCACGATGGCCACGTACCGGGATGCGGAGGACCTGATCAATATCGGCGCATATAAATCGGGATCCAATCCCGACATAGATTACTCGATCAACATGATCGGACGCATCAATGAATTCCTGTGTCAGGAGACTGATGAGAAGTTCGATTATGACAGTGCACTTGAACTGCTCGGACAGATGTTCGGAGCCGGACAGACCGGGTGATGATATCCGGTAGTATGACATATGGCTGTATTCAGATACAGACTTCAGAATATACTCAATATCAAACAGCAGCTTCAGACACAGGCGGAAATGGAGTTCGGGCTTGCGCAGTCAAGACTGAACGAAGAGGAGGCCAGACTTGAGAAGCTGATCGCCCGTAAGGAGGGCTATATCGAAGAGGGGCGCAGGATGCGTCTTGATGATATCGATGTAGTCAAACTGGCCGAGAATGAGCGTTCCGTCAAGGTGATGGATGAGTTCATAGAAGGCCAGAGAGAAAATGTGAGACTTGCCGAAAGAGCGGTGGAGGCTGCCAGGGCGAAACTTACCGAGGCAATGAAGGAAGTCAAGGTACAGGAGAAATTAAGAGAGCATGCCTTCGAAGAGTTCGTGGAAGAACAGAAGGCTGTTGAATCCAAGGAAATAGACGAACTGGTTAGTTACAGATACGGTCAAAAAGGAACCGGAGTATAATGGCTGACGAAGCAGTACTTGATCCCGAAGCGGAGAAAAAACAGATAAAAGAAGAAAAAAAGGCTCTGAAGAAGGAACAGAAGGAAGCTCAGAAAGAAGCCAAAGCCAGAGCCAAGGAGATATCGCGCAGAGAGAACGAACTGCTCGACGAAGAGGATGATGCAGGCGGTCTCTCCATAGCCATGGTCACGATCATCATCATAGTGATCTGGATCGCCATACTCGCACTTCTTATCAAACTGGATGTGGGCGGACTGGGATCGACGGTCATGAGACCGCTCATTCAGGATGTTCCGGTTCTCAATGCGATACTTCCCGCCGAATCGAGTCTGGGCAGCAATGTTGCCACCAATGTCGAGGAAGACCCGTATATGGGCTTCAACTCTCTGGATGAAGCGGTGGCATATATCAGACAGCTGGAACGCGAGATGGCTGAGCTCAAGAATAACTCCGGTAACGACACCGCACGTGTGGAAGCACTTGAAACGGAGATAGAGAGACTCAAGACTTTTGAAAAGGCCCAGGTGGATTTCCAGCGTATCAAAGATGAGTTTTACAATGAGATCATATATGCGGAGAACGGCCCCGGACTGGAAGCGTACCAGAAGTATTACGAGTCCATAGATCCCGAGAAGGCCGAAGCTCTGTATCAGCAGGTCATCAAACAGGTTGAGACCGATAAGGAGATGGAAGACTACGTGGCGGCATACTCGGCCATGAAGCCCAAGGAGGCTGCTCAGATATTCGAAGCCATGACCGACAATCTGGCACTGGCAGCCCGTATACTCGAGAATATGGACTCTGACAGCCGCGGTAAGATACTCGGCGCCATGGATAAGGATGTGGCAGCCAAAATTACCAAATTAATGGATCCTCAGGGTTAAGAGCGGCATCACCTGATCCGATATAATAGTTGTATGGGAGTTCCATACCTGCATTTTATACACGGCACATTGAAAACTAAAGGAGGAACCAAATGACTACTGGTCGCGTAACTGACATAGGCGTGCAGATGCCTTTTGTCAATGAAACAGGCGCAACACCTCCGGTAAACGGACAGGACTTTATGGGTAAGTTCAAATCCGCTCTGGAAACCCAGGCAACGGCTATCAATGATCTGATACCGGCCCGGGAACAGACTCCGGTACAGACACCCGGCGATACGGCCCCCGAAACAAAGGACGTATCCAAAGCCCCCAAAACAGGATCCGATCGCGAAAACATTAAGAGCAATGTCGATAAGGAACCTGCCAAAGCCGGTAAAGACGAGGTGAAAGCCCGGGATGCCGAAAAGGCAGCGGAAACGGTCGATCACGAAACAGTGGAAGCGATCGGTGAAGCAACGCAGCAGATAATCATCGAGGTGGCAGACGAGTTGGGAGTAACTCCGGCCGAGGTGACAGACACGATGCAGGGCATCGGTCTTACGATGAACGATCTGCTGGATCCCGTAAACATGACCGAACTGGTCACCGCATTATCGGGTAATCAGGACACAGTAACATTACTTACTGACGAAGACCTCTATCAGACACTTGGAAACCTTCAGGAATTTGTGACGGACACGAGAGAGAACCTCATGAGCGAGCTGGACCTATCGCAGGAAGCCTTGAATGAGGTGCTGGATCAGACCGAAGAGCTGATGCAGCCGATCGCGGACGAAGCAGATCCCATCCCGGCGGAAGTTAAACCTGCTGTGGAGAATCCCATGGAAGGGATGAAGGATTACAGGATGACAGCAACCGTAAACGGCGAAACGGTTTCGATGGATGTAAAGGTGGATGATACCACCGGAGCACAGATCGTAACAAATATTGACCGAAGCGGTTCACCGGAGTTCGGACAGAGGCAGCCGTCAAATGAAGGCTCGGGACATGATGAGATGCACGGACGTGACAGCTCACCCGAAGCTCCCCTCTTTACCCAGACAGTACAACTGAATACAGAAAACATACAGGACTTCACAACTTTGACTGATGAAGTCACCGGCTTCAGAACAGAAGCTTCTGATATAGCAAATCAGATCATGGAGAACATGAGAGCCAATATCAGACCCGATGTCACGGAGCTGGAGATGAATCTCCACCCCGCCAGCCTCGGTAACGTAAGAGTCAATCTTACAGCTCAGAACGGACAGGTAACGGCACAGTTCCTGGCACAGAACGAAACCGTAAGAGCAGCGATCGAGAGCCAGGTAGTTCAGCTGAGAGAAACGCTCGAAGCTCAGGGAGTCAGGATCGAACAGGTGGAGGTAGCCGTAGCCAGTCAGGGATTCGACAGAAACAGGGATAACTCCCGGGGACAGAACGATGAACCCGGACGTGAGGCAGGCAGAGCCGGCAGAGCAGGCCGGACCAGAAGGATAAACTTAAACGCCATGGAAGGCGATGAAGCACTCGAGGAACTCGAAGATGCAGACAGGATAGCCGCAGAGATGATGGCACACGACGGAAACACGGTAGATTACATGGCCTGATCCGCACACATCTCACCTGGCGCGAAAGGAGATACACATGAGCGCAATAGCACATATAGAAAACGGCGAGATAGTATCAAGTGCAACCCAGGATTCACTCAGCAAATCCAAGCCCGGGACAGCCAACAAGGACGATTTCCTTCAACTTCTCGTGGCACAGATGAAGTACCAGGATCCTATGGAGCCTACAGAGAATACCGAATGGGTTTCACAGTACGCACAGTTCTCTCAGGTTGAAGAACTTCAGAATATGGCCCAGAGCATGTCGCTTTCAAGAGCATCCAGTCTGGTAGGACAGACAGTCATCATGAGTGTTGAGGATGCCAAGGGCAACGCCACAGAGATCGAAGGCAATGTGGACTTCGTATCATACGAAGGAGGAAGCGCATATCTCTCGATCAACGGCGAGCTCTACGCGATGAGTGACCTCAAGCATGTTGTTGACAGCAAGTATCTGGCAGCCATGGATAATACAAAAGGATTTGTGGAAGCTCTCGGCAAACTTCCCGATGTAAATGTCCTGACACTTCAGGATAAGGCTCAGGTCGAGGAAGTAGCCTCCAAGTATTACAACTTAAGCGACTGGGAGAAGAGCTTACTGGGCAGCGATGAATTCAAAGCCAGACTCGATACCTATATCGAACGTATGATGAGCCTCGTCAAAGCAGCCGAAAACGCGGACGAGGGCTGAAACAGGAGTAGATGATATGCAGGTCCAGAATTATATAAATATAAATCAGGCAGCCGAACAGCTCCTGAATAATCTAAAGACCGGCAGCTCCACCGAAACCACCGTAAACGGATTATCGTTCCAGGATATCTTCCAGGCCAAAGCAGGAGCGACAGCAGAATCGGAGATATCACTTAAGTTCTCCAAACATGCGGCAGGCAGACTGGAAGACAGGAACATCCGGATGACGGAAAGGCAGATGGAGAGACTGACCGAAGGAACGGTCAGGGCGCAGATGAAAGGAATCAAGGACTCACTTGTAATGGTCGATTCACTCGCATTTATCGTGAACGTACCGAATCAGACAGTGGTCACTGCCATGGATCAAACAGAAACTGATGATCATATTTTCACCAACATTGATGGTGCAGTGATAGCTTAAAGCTACAGAAGTTACAGCAACAAGCTGAATGAGAAGGAGGGCTTTGCCTTATGATGAGATCACTTTTTTCCGGCGTCGCAGGTCTTAAGACCCATCAGACGAGGATGGACGTTATCGGTAACAATATAGCGAACGTTAACACTACTGCTTACAAGTCGCAGTCCATGACATTCCAGGATCTGCTCTATCAGACAACCCAGAATGCATCGGCCGCAAACGCCAACACCGGTGCCGGCGGTATCAATGCCCGCCAGATCGGTCTCGGTGCAAAGACAGGCGCGATCTCTACAGCCATCACCCAGCAGGGTAGTGCACAGAGCACCAACAATCCTTTCGATATCATGATCACCGGCGACAGCTTCTTCGTAGTATCCAACGGATCCGACAACTTCTTTACCAGAGACGGTTCCTTCTGTGTGGACGGTGTAGGTAATCTGGTCATGAGTTCCACCGGTTATACCGTAATGGGATGGCAGTCGGATGCCGACGGTAAGATCGTACAGGATAAGGTTTCTCCTCTGCGCATCATGTCAGCAGAGAACATGACCTATCCTCCGGAAGCAACCAGCATGGCATATGTGACCGGTATCGTAGACAAGAACGACGTACAGGTGAGTGCTGAGTCCGGACGTGTAATTGGCTTAAGCTTCTACGACAACCTCGGTTATCAGTATAACGCCAGATTCTCGATCCATGAGGAAGACGGGAACGCCGGATCATTCTACATCACACTTGATAAGATACTTGATTCCAACGGAGAGGTTGTTCAGGGCCTTACAGCCAACTTCGGCAGCAACGCACTTAATGTAGGCGTTAATCAGCCTTTTACAAGAACTTCGATTGATACCACCCAGTACAAGGTTGTTAACTACAAGTGGGATACAGGAACTACGGACACCGACGGCAATACGGTATATGAAGACAGATACGGTATTTTCGAAAAGGATGTAACAGACTATACAAACGCCAATGATAAGTCTCTGGATACTTCCTTTGACCTTAAGACTGCATATAATGTAAAGGATTCCACAATAGATCCTGCACTTCCCACCTACACTTCGTTCACGTTTAACCCTGTCACAGGCATCATGACAGCTGTGGGTACCAAGAACGTTGCCAATTCAACATTCCTTACCTTCGATCCCGACACCGGTTATTTCGCCGGAATCGGCAATGATAAGGCCGGCCTTTCGGCAGCGAACACCAACATGACCGTGTCCTTTGTATCCGCTGAGAACTTCTCGCCTATAGATATCGATTTCTCGACGACAACGATGTTCAACAACAACGGAACATCCACTGTCGGAGCAGTCAGCGGTACTACAGCAGGTCTCGGAACCGGTAGAAGACTCGGTGAGCTCTCGGGCGTATCCGTATCCAAGGACGGTATCATCACAGGTACATATGACAACGGCCAGAGCAAGATCCTGGGCCAGATCGCAGTTGCAGCATTTGCAAACGCTGCAGGTCTTGAGAAGGCCGGCGACAACCTGTATACCTCAACTCCCAACTCCGGTGAGTTCGACGGCATCGGTATCGATATCACCGCTAACGGCGACTACATGACATCCGGCGTTCTGGAGATGAGTAACGTTGACCTGGCAGGCGAGTTTACCACGATGATCACCACACAGCGTGGATTCCAGGCCAACTCCCGTATCATCACCGTATCCGATTCACTTCTCGAGGAACTTACGAACCTTAAGAGATAATGGTGATATAGCCTGAATATAGTGATTATTTTGGGGAACTGCCTCAGGGCAGCTCCCCTTTGGGGTTTTACGGAAAGCAGTACTGACATGGAGGTTTGTCATGATTGAGGTTACCAAGATAAATGGGGTGAAAGTCCTCATAAATCCTGACCTGATCGAGCTCGTGGAAGAGACTCCGGATACGGTCGTTTCCTTTACCACAGGCCGTAAAATTATCATAAAAGAAAGTAGACAAGACATTAAAGAGTTGGTAAAATCGTATAGAAAGGATATTTTTGCATAGAAACAGCCGTATTCTTTGGGAAAGGGAATACTATGGCTTGTTTTCGTGCGTAAATGCCTTACTCAGGTTTTGACGGAGATTTATTGTGGATATTGCTTCACTGCTTGGCTTAGCTATATGTCTCGGCCTTGTTATATTCGGAATTGTATTTGGTAACAGCTTCAGCGTCATCATCAACTTCCTTGACGCTCCTTCGGCACTCATCACGTTCGGAGGCGCTTTCTGTTGTATCCTCGCTGCCAATTCGATACCAAGCTTTGTTAACGGACTTAAGTCCTTTAAGCTGATACTTAAGGTGCCCAACTATAATACGGGCGAGATCATCGGCAAGATCATCGAACTGTCCAACGTAGCACGTAAAGAAGGATTGCTCGCACTTGAGGAAGCGGCCGGCAATCTTGACGATCCGTTTTTGCGCAAGGGTATCATGCTGGTCGTTGACGGTACCGATCCCGAACTCGTACGCGGCATCATGGAGACCGAGCTGGTTTCCATCGAAGATAGACACAAGGGCTGTATAGGTTTCTGGGAGGATCTGGGAGCCATGGGTCCTGCCTGGGGTATGATCGGTACCCTGGTCGGACTGGTTAACATGCTCCAGAACATGGATGATCCTTCGAGCATCGGTCCCGCGATGGCCGTTGCATTGCTGACAACCCTGTACGGATCCATGTTGGCCAACTGGATATGCTCGCCGGTGGGCATGAAACTCAAGAAGAATAACGCTATCGAGATGCAGGCTAAAGAGATAGAGATCGAGGGACTGCTCTCCATTCAGGCAGGAGAGAACCCCAGAGTCATAGAAGAGAAGCTTAAGTCGTTCCTCGCACCTAAGGACCGCGAGGGCATAGGCGCTGATTCGGGCGGAGGTGGAGAAGATGGCTAAGAAGAAGCCCGATGAACCGCCGAAAGGCGCGCCCGCGTGGCAATCGACCTTTGCGGATCTGATGAACCTCCTTCTCTGCTTCTTCGTTTTGCTGTTTTCGATGTCCTCGATCAACGAGGAAAAATACGAACTGATAGTTGCATCTTTCAGTAAATCGACCTTCAGCATTTTTGAAGCAGGATCCAGCGCGATCGGTGACGGCGTGCTGGTGTCGAACGGAGTGAGCCAGCTGAATGAGCTGTCTGATTATATCAATTCGATGGGCCTCAACTCTGACGGAGATGAGTATGAGATCCAGGCAGAAGAGGCAGCTTCGGCTGAGACGGATACACAGTCCGAGATGATGGAAGAGATGACCCAGTCAGGCCTCGAGGAATCCGAGGAACTGGCCGAGCGCATTCAAGAAGCTCTCGAAGAGAATGAGATGCAGAACGAAGTCGACATAGACTTCACATCACAGTATGTACAGCTTACACTCAAGGGCTCCATACTGTTCGACTCGGGAAGCGTGGAGCTTAAGGATGAATGCCTGCCTGTCCTGAATCTGATAAGCGTGATACTTGAGAAGTACGCGCGCAGTACCATCGAGATCGAGGGACATACGGATAACGTGCCGATGCATGGCGCCAAGTATTCCAATAATGACGAGCTGAGTGCCGGACGTGCATTGTCGGTGTTCAACTACCTGATCGCCAATACCACTCTGGATCCCGCCACTGTCAAGCATGCGGGCAGAGGTGAGTATATACCTGTAGCCGATAATTCCACGGCGGAAGGACGGAGCAAGAACAGACGTGTTGAGATCAAGATCTACAATTCTCTCAACAATTACTAAGGGACATGATCCCGCATACGAAGGGCAAACATGAAAAGAAATCTGCTATCCATAGTTATATTGGTACTGGTGCTGGTCAACACCGTATTGAGCGTGGTACTGATGGTATCGGTAGTCGGTACAGCCAAGAAGACATCGGCACTGATCGACGGCATATCCGAGGCGCTGAGCCTGGAGATTGAATCACAGACGAGCTCGGATGTTAATGCATCCGCGATTCCGATGACCAGTATCGCGGTCTACAACATATCCGAATCCATGACGATACCGCTCAAGGACGGCGGAGACGGCAAGCCGCACTACTGCCTGCTCAGTGTCAGTTTCTCCATCAACAAGGATTCACCTGATTACGAGACTTACGGAGAGGACTGGTCTGCTCAGGAGAGTCTGATCAAGGATGCGGTATATACCGTGGTCAGCCAGTACACCATGGAGGAAGCCAAGGTCAATCAGGAACTGATCAAGCAGCAGATCCTCGAGAGAGTCCAGGCGATGTTTAATTCGGATTTTGTATTTAACGTATCGTTCGGCGAGTACATGTTCCAGTAAGAGAGCCTGACTGACATGGGAGGTGAGCCGGATTGAGCGAGGTTCTGTCACAAAATGAGATAGATAATCTACTGGCAGCCTTAAGCACCGGTGAACTTGATGCGGACACGCTGTCGGACTCTACCGAGAAGCAGGTCAAGAACTATGACTTCAAGCGTCCGGCGAAGTTTTCCAAGGAACACTTAAGGACACTGGAGATAATACACGAGCACTACGGCAGACTGCTGTCGACGAACCTGCCCGTGTACTTGAGAAAGACGGTTCAGGTCGCAGTGGCAAGTTCGGAGACCGTTACGTTTTCCGAGTTTACAAATGCACTTGCCTCACCGTCCATATTGGGGATCATCAACTTTCATCCGTTAAATGGTACGATCATCCTGGATATGGCGCCCAACCTGGGATTCGCCATGATAGACAGGATGCTCGGCGGACAGGGTGAGGCACTTGAGAGGAGCAGAGACTTCTCCGAGATAGAGATGACCATCCTTCAGAAGATGATGGTTGTCTGCATGCAGCTGATGAGAGACCCCTGGAAGAACGTGGTCGAGGTCAATCCGGTACTGGACCGTATAGAGACCAACCCGGCATTTGCCCAGATCATATCTCCGAGCGACATGATCGCCATCGTCACATTGAACGTCAAGATAGGCGATACGGAGGGATTCTTCAATATATGTCTTCCTTTCTTCACACTGGAAGATGTTATGGATAAGCTGAACACCAAGTTCTGGTTCTCCAACATGACGGAGATCAGCGGTGAGGAATATTCGGAATACCTCGAAGCGATGATACGTCATGTAGATATACCTATCCGGGCAGTGCTCGGAGGAAGCAGCATCTCGGTAGGTGAATTCATGATGCTGCAGCCCGGAGATGTTATCCGGGTCGATACCGATGTAGACTCCGAACTGGATGTATATGTCGGAAATATCCGCAAGTTTACCGGCTTGCCGGGATATAATAAAGACAAGTTCGCGATGAAGATCACATCCGTGATCAGAGAGGAGGACTGACTGCATGGATGGAATGCTGTCACAGGACGAAATTAATGCGCTCCTAAACGGCATGGATGTAGGCTCCGACAGTGGAGCGGATTCCGGTTCCAGTTCTGATGCAGAGGCGGGTGCAGCGCCGGAAGCCGGCGGTTCCAAAGTGGGTGATGACGAATTATCCGCAATGGAATGCGATGCCATAGGTGAGGTAGCCAACATATCGATGGGCTCCTCGGCCACGACGCTGTATTCATTGGTCAATCGAAAGGTCAATATCACGACTCCCACGGTTACATTGTCTACCTGGGACAGCGTCATAGCTGATTACGAAAAGCCCTGTGTGTTTATTCAGATAAAATATACAGTCGGCCTGGACGGATCAAATATACTGGTCTTAAAACAGCATGACGTTCTGGTGATCACGGACCTGATGATGGGCGGAGACGGTCAGAATGTTGAGGATACCGAATTAAACGAACTTCATCTGTCGGCGATATCGGAAGCCATGAACCAGATGATGGGTGCTTCAGCAACCTCGCTGTCGACAATGCTGGGGAAGATGATAGACATATCTCCTCCGGAAGCCTCGCAGGTGGATTTTACCGAGGGTAAGCAAGGATCGGATATAGCGGAATTCCTGGGAGGGACATTTGCGAAGATATCCTTCAGGATGCAGATAGACGATCTGGTTGATTCGACCATCATGCAGCTGTACCCTCTGGATTTCGCCAAGGACCTGTGCGATGTGTTCCTGGCCAGCCAGTCACCGGAACCCGCACCTGCCCCCGCCCCCGCCCCCGCTCCCGAACCGGTAGCACCTTCCGCACCGGTCACTCCGGTAGCACCGGCACCCGATATGCAGGCAATGCCGCAGGCTCCACCGGATCCGATGGGCGGATATGCACAGCCGATGCCGCAGATGTATGCACAGCCGATGCCGCAGATGTACGCTCAACCGATGGCACCCACCAACATTACACCTGCACAGTTCCAGAATCTGGCACCGAACATGGCCGGCATACCCGGAGGCGAGAATATTGGCATCATCATGGATGTTCCGCTGGAGGTTACCGTAGAGCTGGGCAGAACCAGCAAGTCGATCTCGGAAATACTTGATTTTGCTCCCGGCACCATATTGGAGCTTGACAAGATAGCGGGTGAGCCCGTAGACGTCCTGGTCAACGGCAAGTTCGTTGCAAAAGGCGAAGTAGTAGTTATAGAAGAAAGTTTCGGCGTTCGCGTCACAGAAATCATCAAATAATAGGAGACAAGAGAGATGGCAAAAAACATTTTAATTTGCGATGATGCAGCTTTCATGAGAATGATGATCAAGGACATTCTGACCAAGAATGGCTACAACATTGCAGGAGAGGCTGAAAACGGAGCTATGGCAGTTGATAAGTACAATGAGACCAAGCCGGATCTTGTACTTATGGACATCACGATGCCTGAGATGGATGGCATTCAGGCTCTGAAGAAAATCAAAGAGAACGATCCTGCGGCTTCTGTTATCATGTGTTCCGCAATGGGCCAGCAGGCAATGGTTATCGAATCCATTCAGTCGGGTGCCAGGGATTTCATAGTTAAGCCTTTCCAGGCAGACAGAGTATTGGAAGCCGTACAGAAGGTTCTCGGATAATGGGCTCTTCCTACGCCCAGTTTATTATCGTACTTATCATATTTGCGGGTGTGCTTGCGGTCACTCTGTGGGTTACGAAGTGGATGGCCGGATATCAGAGGGGTAAGGGCACCGATGCCAATATCCAGCTGATCGACAGCCAGGCAATCGCGACTGGCAAATATATCCAGATAGTACGATTGGGTGACAGGTATTTTGCTTTGGCAGTATCCAAGGATAATGTCACTCTGATCAGTGAATTGGAGAAGGACTCTCTTGTCATACGCGAAGGGGGTTCTCAGACCGCGTCGTTTAAGGACATTCTGTCCGGAATCAGACCGGCCGCCGGTGGTGATACCCGTGAAAACGAGAACTAGTAACAGACGAAACTGTCTTCATATTGTGAGAATGATATGCCTGCTGGTCACGGTGGGCATATTGTGTGTGTCGGGGCCTGCGACTCTGCACGTATATGCAGTCGAACAGCTTGACACAGAGCATCATCTGACCGGTGACAGTGAAGAGAGCACGAATATCGAGAATCCGGGATCGAGTGAAGCTCCCGAGGATCTCGCGGAGCTTAACATAGCCAATACGGTGACCGTCACTTATGCCAACGGTAACGGCCAGATAAACGGAGCGCTCAGGATACTTATCATCCTTACGCTCATCGCGGTGGCTCCGTTCCTTATCATCATGCTCACGTGCTTCACCAGGATCATCGTGGTGTTGCATTTCACGCGAATGGCGCTTAATACTCAGACAGCTCCCCCCAACAACGTTCTGATAGGTCTTGCATTGTTTTTGACTTTCTTCATCATGCAGCCCACTATCATGACGGTCTACAACGAAGCCATAGTACCGTTTGAGGCGGGAGAACTGGAGTCGGCCGAGGCTTTTGAGGCCGGCATGAAGCCCATCAGAGAGTTTATGTATCCGCAGACTCAGCGCAAAGATCTGGAGATGTTCCTGGAGATCTCACGTACGGAGTGGGATGGCAGCCTGGATTCCATCCCCAACGCGGTCCTGGTGCCGAGCTTTATTATTTCGGAACTCAGAAGTGCTTTTATCATAGGCTTTTTGATATATATTCCTTTTATTGTCATAGATATGGTGGTGGCTTCGACCCTGATGAGTATGGGTATGATGATGCTGCCGCCGACCACGATATCCGCCCCGTTCAAGATACTGCTATTTGTTCTGGCCGACGGATGGAATCTGGTCATTATGAACGTAGTTAGAACTTATTACTGACGGAGGTATAGGGATGACCATAGATGATGTTCAGAAGATCATCGGAGACGGACTTTTTACGATACTTAAATCCTCCCTGCCGGTTTTACTGGTCAGTCTCAGCGTGGGTCTGATCGTATCCATTTTTCAGACGGTTACCTCCATACAGGAGCAGACACTTACGTTTGTGCCCAAGGTCATAGCGGTCTTTCTGACGCTTACTCTTGTAGGCAACTGGATGCTCAACAATATGGTCACTTATATGAATGACCTGTGGAGCAGTTTTGCACTGTACATAAGGTGATGCGATGCTGGATATCCATTTCTCATACGGTGATCTGCAGCAGTTTCTGCTGATACTTATGAGGGTGGCTTCCTTTGTATTCGTAGCCCCCTTTTTCGGGATGAACAATACTCCCAGACGGGTCAAGGTGGGATTCAGTATTCTGCTGGCCTATCTGCTTTACGGTCTGGTGGACAGACCGAATCTTGTATTCGATACGGAGATTGAGTACGCGATCATAGTCATGAGAGAGGTCATGTGCGGACTGCTCATCGGATTCGGCGCGCAGCTGTGCACTACAGTTACCGTTCTTGCGGGCTATATCGTGGATATAGAGACCGGCATGAGCATGGCTCAGGTGTTTGATGTCAATACCAGACAGCAGGTGTCCATTTCCAGTGGTATATATCAATACTCTTTTATGCTCATTATGATCATTTCGGGGATGTACAAGTATCTGCTGGGAGCACTGGTGGATTCTTTTTCCCTGATACCGGTTGGAGGCGCCATATTCCATCCGGACAAGCTTATCACCCAGTTCGTGGCCTTTATGGGGCAGTATATGTCCATAGGATTCAGGGTCGCTTTGCCGATATTCTGCTGCATCCTGCTGCTTAATGCAGTACTCGGCATACTGGCCAAGGTCGCTCCGCAGATGAACATGTTTGCGGTGGGTATGCAGCTGAAGGTTTTGACAGGACTGTCATTGTTATATATATCGGTTTTTACGCTTCCCAGGATCTCGGAGTTCATATTCGTCGAGATGAAGAGGATAATAGTAGGTTTCGTAGAGGGAATGATGTGAGCCTGAAGTACGATCTTCAGTTCTTCGCCAAGGACGGTCCCGGCGGAGAAAAGACTGAACCGGCAACCGCCAAGAAACTCAGCGATGCGCGTAAGGAAGGTCAGGTCGCCAAGAGCAAGGAAGTGTCGAATGCTGCACTTTTGCTTGCTTTATTCGTATTTCTGGGGCTGATAGTCAGCTATTATGGCAGGAGCTTCCTCGGTATATTCGAAACGGTATATAACCGCATCCCGGAGTGGACGGTGATGCATGACGGCGAGATACCGTATGCGACCATTAACGGGGCTCTGTCATATATCATCAGGAATTACCTGATGATAGTGCTCCCCGCACTTCTGATCGGTTTGATCATACCCTTTATAGCCAACCTGCTCCAGGTGAAGTGGCGTCCGACCGCCAAGCCCATGAAACCCAAGTTCAGCAAGTTGAATCCCATCAGCGGCATAAAGAGGATCTTTTCACTGAACTCGCTGATGGAGCTGATCAAATCGCTGCTCAAGATAGGTATCATCGGCCTGATGGCGTACCTGTACCTGAGAAGGCAGCAGGACAAGCTGCTGATCATCATGGATATGGCCATCCCCGATGCACTGTCCATGCTAAGTGGCATTATCATGACTCTGGGAATCAGGATCTCGGCAGCTTATATCATCCTCGCGGCAGCTGACTACATATATCAGAAGTGGAAGTTCAGCGAAGACATGAAGATGACCAAGCAGGAGGTCAAGGACGAGTACAAGAACACCGAAGGTGATCCGCAGATCAAGTCCAAACAGCGGCAGAGGATGATGCAGGCATCCAGGCGCCGTATGATGCAGGCGCTGCCTCAGGCCGATGTGGTCATCACCAACCCGACGCACTATGCCGTGGCGATCAAGTATGATCCCGAGAAATATGATGCACCCTATGTCGTAGCCAAGGGAAGCGATTATCTGGCTGCGAAGATCAAAGAGATCGCCGCCGAACATCATATAGAGATAGTAGAGAACAAACCTCTTGCACGTATGCTGTACGCCAACGTGGAGGTGGATCAGATAGTACCGCCGGAACTGTATCAGGCGGTGGCCGAGGTACTTGCATTTGTATACCATCTGCAGGGCAGAGTCTGATCATAGATAATACAGAAAGGAGGAGCACATGGGTAAGTTCAAACTGGCTGATGCCGGCGTAGCCGTATATCTGCTCATCGCATTTATCATGCTGATCGTCCCCATGCCCGAATGGCTGCTGGATGTATTTCTGACAGCGGATATGGGTATCAGCTTTACCATTCTCTTTTCTTCCATGTTTGCGGAGGAAGTACTGGGCATGAGTTTTTATCCTACCATGTTGCTCTTCTCGACCATTTTCCGTATAGCACTGAACGTATCCTCAACGAGACTGATCCTGGCAAACGGCAGCGCAGGTAATGTCATCAGGGTCTTCGGTGAATTCGTGGGCGGCGGCGATCTGGTAATAGGTATCATCGTATATCTCATACTGGTCATCGTGCAGTTCGTGGTCATCAATAAAGGTTCCGAGAGAGTTGCCGAGGTTACGGCGAGATTTACACTGGACGCCATGCCCGGTAAGCAGATGGCCATCGATGCTGACCTGAACACCGGAGCGATCACGGATGAAGAAGCCAAGAACCGCAGAGAGAAGATACAGGAAGAAGCCACCTTCTTCGGTTCCATGGACGGTGCCGTCAAGTTCGTAAAAGGAGATGCCAATGCCGGCCTGATCATAACCGCGATCAATATCGTCGGCGGTATAGCGATGGGTGTCCTCAGAAAGGGCATGGATGTTCCGTCGGCACTTAACTGGTATACGATACTGACCATAGGTGACGGTCTGGTAAGTATGATATCCTCGCTGCTGATATCTCTGGCAACGGGTATACTGGTCACGAAGGGATCCAAGACGGCCGATTTTGGATCCACCCTTCTTTCGCAGCTGTTCGGTATCCCCAAAGCACTGTATATAGTCGGCGGCGTGCTTGCCTTCCTGGGAATAGTGACACCTCTGAACACTGTCCTTTTCGTGATCTCGGGTGCGATATTCATAATCGTGGCACGCGTTATAGCCGGTACCATAGAGACAGCCAAGATCGAATCCGAGGTTGAGAGTGAGGAAGCTGCGGCCGAAGAGATCAGACAGCCCGAAAATGTCACTTCGCTGCTCAATGTCGACCCTATCGAGCTCGAGTTCGGTTACGGTATCATACCCCTGGCTGATGTCAATCAGGGCGGTGACCTGTTAGACCGCGTTGTCATGATCAGGCGACAGATTGCGCTTGAGCTCGGTACCGTAGTACCTATCATACGTTTGAGGGATAATATCCAGCTCAATCCGAACCAGTACATCATCAAGATCAAGGGTGTCCAGGTCTCCGAGGGCGAGATCCTGTTTGACCACTATATGGCCATGAATCCGGGATACGTCACCGAGCAGATCCCCGGTATAGATACTACGGAGCCGTCGTTCGGCCTGCCGGCCACCTGGATCACCGAGGGCCAGAGAGAGCGTGCGGAGAGTATGGGATACACGGTTGTAGATCCGCCGTCCATCATCGCGACTCATCTGACCGAGGTCATCAGACAGCATATCGCCGAACTCCTGACGCGTCAGGATGTACAGAACCTGATCGATAATCTCAAGGAGACCAATCCCTCGATCGTGGACGAACTGGTTCCCAAACTCCTGGGACTCGGCGAAGTACAGAAGGTTCTTCAGAACCTGCTTTCCGAGGGTATATCCATCCGTGATCTGCTGACCATATTTGAGACCATGGCCGACTATGCGACCACGACCAGGGATACCGATATCCTTACCGAATATATCAGACAGGCATTGAAGCGTGCCATATCGAATAAGTTTTTCCCTGCAAACGAGACTACGCAGGTAGTGACCGTTGATCCTTCGCTCGAACAGGAGATCATGGCCAGCGTCAAACAGACGGAGCAGGGAGCATATCTGACGATGGATCCGCAGAAGATCGAAGCCATCATGGCGAGCGTGCGGGCTCAGGTCGAAAAACTCGAGAATCTGGGCAGAAACCCGATAGTGATCACTTCTCCGATCGTCAGGATTTATTTTAAAAAGCTTACTGAAGAATACTTTAAGGACCTGATAGTTGTGTCTTATAATGAGATAGAGACCAATATCAGTATTCAATCTATAGGAACGGTAACAGCTTAAGATGATTATCAAGAAGTTTACAGCCAAAACCGAGGCGGAAGCTACAGCTGAGGCCAGAAAAGAACTCGGCCCCAACGTGGTCATCATGAACGTGAGGAGCGTGAAGCAGAAGGGGATATTCTATTTCCTCAAGGCTCCCCTCGTGGAAGTGACGGTCGCTCTGGAAGAAGAGGGTGAACCCGGCGCTGTCAGACGCCGCGTGGTAACCCCCGAACCCCCGGCCATACCGGATCCTGTCAGGGAGGCTGTCAGTCAGGTGAGCTCTCTGGTCAATGCAGACCTGGAGAAAGAGAAAAAGCAGGAAGAGGAACACCATGAATCCGTAATAGAAGAAAAACTGGATTCGCTTCAGAGCCTGCTGGAAAAGCAGATATCGACTCCGGCGGTCAATCCGGAACCAGAGCAGTCAAAACCCGCACCCAAGCCTGTATCCGAGGACGGTTCGGAAGTTACGGATGTGGATGCGGAACTGCTGAAGTTCATGAAACTCCTCTATAATACGATGATCGATAATGAGGTCAATGAGAAGATCGCCAATTCTATCATCGAGGAGACACGTAAATCCGCCAAGCCCGGTATGCCGTTTGATTATGCGCTGGCTGCCACTTATCAGAAGATGATCCTGAAGTTCGGTACGCCTCAGGCGATATCGCCGGCTACCCGCGGCCCCAAGGTAGTGTTCTTCATTGGGCCTACCGGTGTGGGCAAGACCACGACCATAGCAAAGATAGCATCTCAGTTCTCTGTGGATCAGGGCAGAAAGGTTGCCCTGCTCACGGCTGATACATACAGGATAGCTGCTGCCGAGCAGCTGCGTACATATGCCAATATACTGGAAGTGCCTTTCCGCATCATCTATGCGGTGGAGGAGGTCGAGCAGGCTCTCGAGGATTTCGCCGCGTACGATTATATCCTCGTCGATACGGCCGGACATTCGCACCAGAACGAAACCCAGCGCGATCAGATGAACGGGTTCATTCACTCGGTGGACGGGCTTGCGGAGAAGGAGACTTTCCTGGTGCTGTCGGCCACGACCAAATACAGGGATCTGATCAGTATAGCGGATACATATTCCGCCATGACCGATTACAAGCTCATCTTCACCAAACTGGATGAGACAACGACACTCGGTAACCTGCTGAACCTGAAGCTGCATACGGGAACAACGATATCGTATGTGACCAACGGGCAGAACGTACCGGATGATATAGCACCATTCAATCCGCAGAAGACCGTCAAGCTTCTGCTGGGCGGCAAGTAGGACGCGGCGGGCTGACTGCTCCCATACACATAAAGGTATAACATGGATCAGGCAACAGGCTTAAGAAACCTGGTAAAATCAAATAATATACCGTCTAGACCGATATCCAGGGTTATCACGGTCACAAGCGGCAAGGGAGGCGTGGGTAAATCCAACACGTCTATCAATCTTGCCATCCAGTTCCGCAAACTCGGACAGAGGGTCATCATCCTCGATGCGGATTTCGGTCTGGCCAATATTGAGATCATGTTCGGGGCTGTCCCCAAGCATAATCTGTGCGATCTGATATACCAGAACAAGAGCATCCGTGAGATCATCACATGGGGCCCGATGGAAGTAGGGTTCATATCCGGAGGATCCGGTATAGCCGGCATGTCCAATCTGGGGCGCGATTATCTCACATATATCATTCAGAATCTGGCCGAACTGGATGCCATAGCGGATATCATCATAGTTGATACCGGAGCAGGCATATCGGATGCGGTGCTTGAGTTCCTTGTGGCCAGCGGGGAGATCCTGCTCGTGACCACACCCGAACCCACATCCATCACGGATTCGTATTCGCTGTTAAAGGCGCTTAACAGACATAACAGATTTGACAGGGATTATTCACAGATCAAAGTAGTAGCCAATAAGGTGGACTCCGAAACCGAGGGGCAGGCACTGTTTAACAAGCTCAATGCGGTTGTTAACAGATATCTGCATCTGCCTATCTCGTATCTGGGTGCGGTGCCTCAGGATCAGCAGCTCGTAAAGGCTGTCATGCAGCAGATGCCCGTATCGATCCAGCACCCCAATGCCAAATCTTCTCTGGCTTATGAGAGCATAGCAGCCAAGCTGATGAACATCGATCCCGATAAACTGCATAAACGCGGGATGGCTGCGTTTTTCTCACATATAGTTACTACAGCTAAAAAAGCACAAAACTAACCGTAAGATCAGGAGGGTTATATGCTATCAAAATATGTAGTCGTAGGTAATCGCGTTGAGCTTCAGGCGGTCAAAAGGCTCAATCTGAGCGATGACAGTGCAAACGAAGAAAGAAAGGTATATTCGACCAAGGTATACGATATAGTATCGGATGAGCGTATTGAACTGTTGATGCCCATGGAGCAGACCAAGCTTATACTCCTGCCCATAGACGGTGAATACGAACTGTGCTTCTATACCGATAACGGCCTGTATCAGTGCCTGGCCAAGGTCGTAGACCGTTACAGAGACAACAACATATATGTGCTTGCTCTTGATCTGACCACGAACCTGCGTAAGTATCAGCGCCGTGAGTTCTACCGGTTCAGCTGTGCATTGGAGATGAATTCCCGCGAGCTGCTCAAGGAGGAGATCGAATCACTCAACCAGTCGCATAACGCTCTGCAGCCTGAGCTTCCGCTCAAGCGAAGCGTAATTGTGGATATAAGCGGCGGCGGACTGCGCTTCGTCTCCAATCTGGAGTATGAGAAAGGCAGTATGATCCTGTGCAACTACAATCTGGTGGTTGACGGTGTTCAGAAGCATTACAGTCTGGTAGGCAGGGTCCTGTCGGTGGAAGAACTCGAGAACAGGCCGGGCGTGTATGAGCACAGGGTTCAATACGTTAACATGGACGTGGACGACCGTGAGGAGATAATCAAGTACATCTTCAACGAAGAGCGTAAGAACCGGCATAAGGAAAAGGGAATGTGACATGAAAAAAATTCTGCTCGTAGATGACTCTGCACTCATGAGAAGGGTGCTAAGTGATATAATTGATTCAGATTCCAGATTTCATGTAGAAGATCGGGCCAATAACGGTGTTGAGGCTCTGGAGAAACTGCAGAAGAATACATACGATGCAGTGGTCCTGGACGTCAATATGCCGCAGATGGATGGAATCACCCTTCTGAAAGAACTTCATAAGAAGAAGATCAATGTCAGAGTCATGATGGCATCAACCGATACCATGGAAGGTGCCAAGGTGACACTCGATGCGTTGGATCTCGGGGCACTGGACTTCATACATAAGCCAAGCAATGCGTTTGACTGTAAGGAAGCCGATTTCCAGAAACGGCTGCTCAGAACACTTGAGAGCGTATGTATGTCCAAAGTGCCTTCGTTCGAACCGGCGCTTACGATGGAGTCGATCAAGACTTCCAGGAAGGTCGTTGAGCTGGTAAGCAGGCATGCGACTACAGCGACGAGCTCCAAGATCGTGGCGATAGCATCTTCAACGGGAGGTCCCAAGGCCTTACAGTCCGTGATCCCCAATCTGCCGGCTAATCTGGCAGCCCCGGTTGTGCTCGTACAGCATATGCCGGTCGGGTTCACAGCTTCTCTGGCCGACAGACTGAACTCACTCAGTGAAGTGACCGTTACCGAAGCAAAAGAGGGTGATGTGCTGGAACCGGGACATGTGTATATCTCGCAGGGGGGCAAACACATGAATATCCTGACCATGGCCAGCAAGTATTCCATTCATTATACCGATGAACCTACCCGTGAGGGAGTCAAACCCTGTGCCAACTACATGTTTGAATCACTGGCATCGTCCAAGGTCAGCGAGATCGTATGTGTGGTAATGACCGGCATGGGTGCAGACGGAACAGAAGGTATTGTTCATCTGAAAGAGAAGAAAAAGGTACATGTTATAACCCAGACGGAAAACACCTGCGCGGTATACGGTATGCCGAAGGCGGCCGTTAAACAGGGACTGTCGGACCAGCAGGTACCACTCGATCAGATAGCGCAGGAAATCGTTATGAACGTGGGCGTACGATAATAAAGAAAGGAATGGTGGAACCAAATGGATGTAAGTCAATATTTGGACATTTTTCTGGATGAGGCCGGCGAACACCTCCAGAGCCTGAGCGATCAGATCATGATCCTAGAGCAGGAGCCGGAGAATGAGGACACTATCAACGAGATATTCCGTGCCGCACATTCACTTAAGGGTATGGCAGGTACCATGGGCTATAAGAACATGCAGAACCTGACACACGATATGGAGAATGTGTTCTCCGAAGTGAGAAACGGTAATATCAAGATCAAGTCGGACATGATAGATGTTCTTTTCCAGTGCCTTGATGCTCTGGAAGCATACACAAACAATATCCGCGAGAGTTCGGATGAGGGCAGCGAGACGAATGAGAACCTCATCAAAGCTCTGAATGATATATTAAACGGCGGCTCCGCCGGATCCGACGAAGGATCCGCAGAGGCGAAACCCAAGGAAGAGAAAAAAGCACCCGAGGCCGCTGCCGCATCAGGCGATGAGCCCTGGAAGCATATCAAACTGGGTGACACCGAGACGACTGTTCTGGGCGAGGCTCTCAAGCAGGGCAAGACTCCTTACGGACTGACCGTCAAGGTTCAGGAATCATGCATCCTGAAGGCCGCCAGAGCATTCCTGGTATTTAAGGCAGTTGAGGAACTGGGTGAGGTGATCATATCCGATCCTTCCACTCAGGATATCGAAGACGAGAAGTTCGAATTCGAGTTCTCTCTCATAACCATATCCGATAAGCCTCTGGATCAGATCATCAGTGCTGCATCAGCAGTGTCCGAGATCGAGTCCGTGACAGGCGGAGTCCTTGATCTGGACAATACCGAGATCGAGTCCGAAGAGGATGAAGAGGAAGCAGCTCCCACAGCAGAAGCTTCCGAGAGCACAGAAGCTCCCGCCGAGGCTCCGAAGACCAATGCGCCCGCACCTGCATCCGCAGCTCCGGCCAAGGCTGACAAGAAGCCCGTCGGCAAGCCCGTTGTCAACAGAACGGTACGTGTAGATATCGAGAAACTCGATGTATTGATGAATCTGGTCAGCGAGCTGATCATCGCCAAGAATTCACTGGTTGCAGCCAGCGGAAGCACCGAGGACCGTATCAATTCGGCTATCACCGATCAGGTTGAATATCTCGAGTCGGTTACCACCAGCCTCCATGAATCGGTTATGAAGGTTCGAATGGTTCCTATCGAGAGCGTTGTATCCAAGTTCCCTCGTATGATCAGAGATCTGTCCAAGAAGCTCGGCAAGAAGATGGAACTGTACATGTCCGGTGAGGATACCGAACTGGATCGTACCGTTGTGGATGAGATAGGTGATCCTCTGATGCACCTGCTCCGTAATTCGGCCGATCATGGTCTTGAGTCCGCCGAGATACGTAAGGAGAGAGGCAAGCCCGAAGTCGGATCCATATTCCTTGATGCATATCAGGAAGGCAACAACGTTATCATTGAAGTAAGAGATGACGGTAACGGAATCGATACCGAGGCAGTTAAAGCCAAGGCTATAGAGAGAGGCGTCATCACTCCCGAGCAGGGTGATAACATGAGCGAGAAGGAGATCATCGATCTTCTGTTCAACGCCGGATTCTCCACAGCCAAGGTTGTATCCGATGTATCCGGCCGAGGCGTAGGTTTGGATGTTGTTAAGTCCAAGATCGAATCCCTGAGCGGTGAAGTAGAAGTCAAGAGCAGACTGGGAGAAGGCTCCACCTGGACTATCAGACTTCCTCTGACTTTGGCTATCATCCAGGCTCTTATGGTTACCGTCGGCGGCGAGAAGTATGCTATCTCCCTCGGATCCATACAGACAATAGAGAATATCTCCAGAAGCAGTATCAAGCTTGTTGAGAATAAGGAAGTCATCCACTTAAGAGGTACTGTCATTCCTCTGATCGATCTGCATGATGTACTCGATGCTCCTCGTCTTGACGAAGAGGATCCCGAGCATATCATCGTGGTTATCGTCAAGAAGGGTGACAAGCTTGCAGGTCTTGTGGTTGATGAGCTTATAGGACAGCAGGAAGTAGTTATCAAGTCCCTCGGCAAGTACATCAACAGGTGTAAGGTTATAAGCGGTGCAACGATTCTCGGTGACGGCGAAGTCGCTCTGATCCTTGATGCAAATGTGCTGATCTGATAGATAGGAGGATACAATAATGGATGAACTGTCAACCGTAAGAACCAGTATCCAGTATATCGTAGTCAAACTGGGTGAGGAACGATTTGGCATTAACATCAGTTATGTGGACAATATCGTTCGTATGCAGAGAATGACCCGTGTTCCCGAGGTCGCTCCGTATATCAAGGGCGTTATCAATCTGCGAGGCGAAGTGGTACCTGTAATGAGTACACGTATCAAGATGGGACTTGAGCCTGACGTGGAGACTAATGCTACCAGGATCATTATTCTGAAGTTTGAGCAGCAGGGATTCATCGGATTCATAGTTGACGCTGTCAACGAAGTAGTTACCCTGGATACCGAATCAATTGAGAAGGTTGCTGATCAGAAGCAGGACGGAGCTTTTGTGCAGGGCGTAGGCAAGACCAATGACGGACTGATCTCGATACTTGATCTGAATGCCCTGATTAACGAGCAGGTTTAAAGGAGAGACTAAATGGCTGATTCTATGTCTTTGAATGACGTCAATTCAATGTATTTTGACGTTTTAAAAGAAATAGGCAATATAGGAGCCGGTAATGCGACTACGGCTTTGGCTCAGATGCTTGGGACCAAAGTCGACATGTCGGTTCCTCAGGTATCACTTCTGGATTTCAAGGATGTCGGTGCTATCGTGGGCGGTGAAGAACTGATCATGGTCGGCATTCTGCTGGGTGTCGAAGGTGACATCACCGGGAGCATCATGTTCATGATCGAAAAGGAAGGTGCCCGTCATCTGACCAATAAGCTTATGATGGGTATGGGCGCGTCGGAACCCGGAGAAGACTTTAATGAGATGGAGCTTTCCGCTCTGCGTGAGGTCGGAAATATCATTACCGGTGCATACCTCAATGCGCTTTCGGGACTTACCAACCTGTGTATATATCCTTCCACCCCGGACCTGACTGTGGATATGGCCGGTGCTATCTTAAGCGTTCCCGCTATCCAGTTTGGTATTCAGGGCGATCAGATATTGCTTATTAAGAATAATTTCTTTGATGAAGTTGAATTGGACGGATTTTTCATTCTGCTTCCCGATGTTGAGTCGTATGGGACGATCCTGAAGGCACTTGGAATATCCGCTATGTAATTGATTACTTGGAGTTGACGTAATGGCTGATATAGTTAAAGTAGGTATGGCTGATCTCAACCTATGCCAGGCACCTGACGGAATCACAACGCTTGGACTTGGATCATGTGTGGGAGTAGCCCTGAGAGAGCCCGGAAAGCCCTGGGGAGGCCTGGCGCATGTTATGCTTCCGGATTCTACCGCTATTAATTCAAACGGACCGGTTAATATTCCAAAGTTTGCCGACACAGGAGTTGATGAACTCATTAAACGCATGGTCGGCAAGGGATGTAACAAGGCGAAGCTCGTTGCCAAGATAGCGGGCGGTGCGCAGATGTTTGCCCATGCCACGAACGATAAGATGATGCGTGTAGGCGACCGCAATGTCGAAGCGGTCAAGAAGAAGCTTGCACAACACCATATTCCCATACTTGCAGAGGATACGGGTCTTAATTACGGTCGTACGGTAATCTTTTATCCCGAGACCGGTGATTTTGTGATACGCTCCGTCGGCAAGCCGGATAAGACGATCTGATGATCTGAGGTGAACATATGCCTGACGATCGGATGGATGACCGAATACAGGGAGAGCCCGGCGGCAGGGTAGATGATCGTGACCGGGTAGGCGAGGATGCGCAAGCTAACCGCGATAATAATCCGCCTCATATGGAGGTGGATGTCACCAGACCCAAGACCGCCAAAGAGCGTGAAGAAGAAAAACTCCGTCGTATAGCGGAGCTTGAAGAAGAAAAGCGCAGACAGATAGAAGAAGATAAACGCAAGCAGGAGTTGTATCGCCGGCGCAGAAAGCGCAGGCTGATCACTCCGGGCTTCGTGCTAGTTGTAGGAGCGATAGCCAGTATCACGATGTTTTTGATGAAGTTCGAAAACAAACGTATGCTAATATGGCTCCTAGTGATATTGCTGGTATCATGGATGATCGGAAGCCTCATTCAATATATGTTTGAGCGCTTTGCAGCAGAAAACGAAAGCAATGTTTCCGATGAGGGTGAGGTTATCAACAGGGGGCTTGCCCCTTCAGAGGAAGTAAAGGCCGAAGAGAATGGATGAAAACGGTCGCAAGAGGCTGTGGGACGATTATAAGCGTACCGGTGCTTCTGAAATCAGGGAAAAACTAATACTGGAATATGCACCGCTCGTAAAGCTGGTCGCAGGTCGCCTGTCCATGTATCTGGGTTACAACGTGGAATATGACGATCTGTGCAGTTATGGTATTTTCGGTCTGATAGATGCAATCGACAAGTTTGACATGCTCAAGGATGTCAAGTTTGAGACATATGCATCTCTGCGTATCAGAGGATCTATCCTCGACCAGATCCGTAAGATGGACTGGATACCCCGTACCGTACGTCAGCGTCAGAGACAGATAGATGCGGCTATACATGAGATCGAACTTGCTACAGGCAAGACGGCCAGTGATGAACAGATAGCCGAGAAACTCGGACTTACGGATGATGAGTATACCGACTGGCAGTCTCAAATGAAGGTGACCGGAGTCATCTCACTCGATGAGTTCACCGAGTCAGGCAGTGATATATCCAGTGACAGATACGGCAACAGTCATTTCGAAGGCCCCGAAGAGGCCATAGAAAAAGAAGAACTCAAGCAGATGCTGGCTGAAGCTCTTCAGACACTTACCGAAAAAGAACAGCAGGTAATACTCCTGTACTACTATGAAGATCTGACCCAAAAGGAAATCAGTGACATCATGAATGTCTCTGAATCGAGAGCATCACAGCTGCACAGCAAGGCTTTGCAGAAACTCCAGAAGAAACTTGGTAAGTATATGAATATACTTACTGATAATATTTGACAGTATTGGGGGATAATCATGAACGGATATTTCAGGATCTCTTCTACCGCCACGTCTACCAATCTTGAACTCTTTGCTCCTACCGACGGTGGAACTCCGGTTAAGACAAACGATATAATCTCATATCTTACAAGCAAGACCATACCTTATGATGCCGGCAGTCTGGGCAAGGCTATAGATGCAGCAGCGACCAAGGATACCAGGGTAACTCTGAATATGACTCCGTCGGCACCTGTGTCCGATATGTCGGTAGTAACTATCTCGCCGGATAAAATGACCGCGGTCATCAGGATCTACAGCGGCAGTGCTGACGGGGCCAGACTGGATGAATCGGATATCAGGAACGATCTCGCATCCAAGGGAGTCAAGTTCGGTATCAAAGATGATGTCGTAGCCGGTATAATATCCGCTCCCAGGTATTGTGAGGATATAGTTGTTGCCGAAGGTGTTGCTCCCGGTGAAAGCGTGGATGGCTATGTGGAGTATCTGTTCAATACGGATAAAAAACAGCGTCCTACGGTTCTGGAGGACGGCAGCGTGGACTTCTTCCATCTGAATATACTTCAGGCGGTAGCGGAAGGACAGGAGATTGCCAGACTCCATCCCTCGGAGCGCGGCAAGGACGGTACCTCTCTGGATGGTTCGATAGTCCGGGCGAGAGAACCGAAGGATGCGAAATTTAAATTCGGTGCAAATATGCATATCAGTGAGGACGGAAAATCACTGATATCCGATGTGAACGGTAATGTTAATCTTGTCGGAGATCAGATCTTCGTCAATAATTCCGTTACTTTTGAAGAGGTCAGCA
This sequence comes from uncultured Lachnospiraceae bacterium, assembly GCA_905234595.1. GTDB lineage: Bacteria > Bacillota > Clostridia > Lachnospirales > Lachnospiraceae > XBB2008. Next base: position 30,139 of record CAJOID010000004.1, read on the forward strand.
CCTCTACGGGTAATATAGATTTTGACGGCAGCGTGGTCATATCCGGTAATATAGACACGAACTTCGAGGTCAGGGTAAAGGGTGATGTGACCGTAAACGGCGTTATTGAAGGCGCATATGTGGAAGCCGGCGGAAATATAATAGTAGCCCGTGGCGTCAATGGTATGGGCAAGGCTGTCCTTAAGGCCGGAGGCAATATCATAGCCAAGTATCTGGAGAATGTGGAGGCGTCAGCCGGAGGATACATACAGGCCGAGGCCATCATGCATTCCAACATTTCCGCCACAGGTGACATCATCGTGGACGGACGTAAGGGTGTACTGTCCGGCGGACATGCGACTGCCGGCGGCATGATAGAGGTTAAGAATCTGGGCTCCGAAATGGCAAACGATACGATCGTGGAAGTGGGCATGTCGCCTATGATCAAGCGTGAGATCGCCGATCTGAGAAACCAGGCCGCCGAGAAACAGAAATCCCTGGATCAGATCATGCCGGTCCTCAATAATATGGCGATGAAGATCAAATCCGGTGCGGTTCTGAGCGACGATCAGAAGAAGTATGTTTCACAGCTGATGGCTGTTCAGAAGGCCACAGATGAGCAGCTCGCATCGGTAATGGTCAAACTGGCGGAACTGGAAAACGTATACAATGTTGACACACCTGCCGAAGTAAAGGTTAAGGGTACGGTATATCCCGGATCCAGAGTATGTATCTCGGATGTATCCATGTCTGTTAAAGCTCCGGCCAAGTATTGCAAGTTTGTAAAGCTCCGCGGAGATGTTAAGATGACATCATATGAGTAGTTTCTTGTTTCGATTGGAGGGTAGACTATGGCAATAGGTGCTATAGAGATGCAGGGGCAGATCCTGCGTACTCAGGATTACTCTACAATTAAAGCTCAGGAAGACTCCAGGGAAGATGTAGCTCAGGCCAATATCCAGACCTCGAGGCACACTGAAGAAGTAAGGCAGTTCAACCGTGTATCCGATACCCAGCAGAGCAACCGCGGCGGCAATGAGTCGGATGCATCCGATCAGGGCAGCAACCAGTATACGGGAGATGGAGGTGCCAGAAGGCGTGAGGCCAGAGAAGCCCGGGAGAGAGACGGCAAAGTGCTGTTGAAAGCAGTAGAACATATAGATATTTCAGGTTGATACAGGTTAGATATGATATTAGAGATTATTATCGGAGCGCTTGGAATAGCGCTCCTTGTAGCGGGATACGTAATACCTGCGCGTAAGCAGGAAGATGAGTCCATAGAGACATTCTCAAGAGACCAGGTTCATGAGATGGTGAACGAGGAGATGGATGCGGTAAAGGTCCGCATTGACGATATCGTCGATGAGACTGTTCAGTATGCCATCGAGAAGACCGAGAGGAGTATGGACAGACTCAGCAATGAGAAGATGATGGCGGTCAGCGAGTACTCCGACACGGTGCTGGATCAGATCAATAAGAGCCATGAGGAGGTGGTATTCCTCTATGATATGCTCAACGATAAGCACGAGAATCTCAAGGAGACGGTCGCAGAGGCTACCCGTACCGCTACCGAAGTGGATGAAAAGGTCAAAGCAGCGGAGGAGAATCTGGCTCCTCTGGTCGCAAAGATAGAAAACGAGGCCGCTGCCGCCGAAACAGCCGTTGCGGAAGCGGAACCCGAACCGGAAGAGCCTCAGACCAGAACACGTAAACGCAACAAGCCTGTCCCCGTCATCAGGAAAGAACAGGCAGTCATCCCCCCTGTTATAGAGGAAGAGGAGCCGGAAGACATGGATCCGAATGATGATTACATGGAGGATGAGTGGGAAGACTTCGATGATCCGGATGATGAACCGGAGGCAGACGGACCGGAGATCTCGTTCAGTCCCAGATCTCCCGGAAGCCGTAACAGTAACGACCGTATCCTGGAATTGCATAAAGCAGGTAAATCCAATATGGCTATAGCCAAGGAACTGGGACTGGGTATAGGCGAAGTAAAGTTAGTCATAGATCTGTTTAAGGGGCTGTGAAATGAATCTGAAATACTATTTGAGAGGCCTGGGCCTCGGACTTATAGTTACGGCCCTGGTATTGGGGATACACAATTCGCGGGCACGGGGAGCTGACCTGAGTGACGACCAGATCAAAGAGCGTGCAGCCAAACTCGGCATGGTCGACGGATCGACGCGTCTGATCGAGGAGATACCGAGCACGGAGGAAATGCTCGCCGACATAGAGGAAGGCGATGTGACAGATGTCACATCGAAGCAGGACGCCGGTATGACCGAGACTGCTGATGATGTGATCGCAGATGCCGATGCGCTCCTTGAGGACAGTGACACGGAGACCACTGCTGATGCCGCTGAGGACTCCGGCTCAGAGATCACCACGGATGCTCCTGACGATCCGGTATTGGATTATCCCACCGAGGACGACTCCTTTACCATGCTGGAGCCTGAGACCATTTCAGAGGTTCCGGCTTCGGAGACCGATTCCGGGATCGATCATGAGTTTACCCCCGCCGCAGCCGCGTCCGACAGCGGAAGCAGTGCCGGCGGTGCGGGAAGCATCACCATATCCTCAGGTGACTCATCCGACAGGGTTGCCCGTAAACTGGCAGATGCCGGTATCGTTTCATCCGCTGCCGAGTATGACCGTTTCCTGTGCACACACGGATATGACAGGATTCTTCGTACCGGTACATATACGTTCAATGCCGGTATGAGCGATGATGAGATCGCCCGCATGATCACAGGCAGATAATTCACTAAAACTATTGATTTCTCTGTATATAAGTAGTATTATAGTTGGGCATGCGCTTGCATGTCCTTTTTCATGTGCACATGCAGCAAATAATCACGTGCATATTTCCGTATGGTGCCTGATAAGCTTCACGGGTTAGATGCACGGAAGTTCAACCAAATGGAGGTTTTGAAATGAGTGTAGTATCAATGAAACAGTTACTGGAAGCAGGTGTTCACTTCGGACACCAGACCCGCAGATGGAACCCTAAGATGGCTCCTTACATCTTTACCGAGCGTAACGGGATCCATATCATCGACCTGCAGAAGTCAGTAGGCAAGGTCGATGAGGCTTACAATGCGGTATTTGATATCGCTTCCCAGGGAGGTACCATCCTTTTCGTAGGTACCAAGAAGCAGGCTCAGGATGCCGTTAAGACCGAAGCTGAGCGTTGCGGTATGTTCTATGTTAATGAGAGATGGCTCGGTGGTATGCTTACCAACTTCCGTACCATCCGTTCACGTGTAGACAGACTCAAGGCTATCGAGAGAATGTCAGAGGACGGTACATTTGATGTACTTCCCAAGAAAGAAGTCGTACAGCTTCGTAAGGAGTGGGAGAAGCTTGAGAAGAACCTCGGCGGTATCAAGAACATGACACGTATTCCCGATGCTATCTTCGTAGTAGATCCCAAGAAAGAGCACATCTGCGTACAGGAGGCTCATTCACTCGGCATCACTCTGATCGGTATCGGTGATACCAACTGTGATCCCGAGGAACTTGATTATGTGATCCCCGGCAATGATGACGCTATCCGTGCCGTTAAGCTTCTGACAGCTAAGATGGCTGATGCGGTCATCGAGGCTAATCAGGGTGAGGAAATGGTCACCGCTGATGAGATGGCAGGCGATGCAGAAGAGACAGAAGCAGCAGATATCGAAGAGGTAGCTGCTGAGGAAGAAGAGTAAGACAGATTTAGGAGGATACAGATATGGCTGAGATTACAGCATCCATGGTCAAAGAGCTGCGTGAGACTACAGGCGCAGGAATGATGGACTGCAAAAAGGCACTTGCCGAGACAGACGGCAATATGGAAGAAGCTATCGAGGTGCTCAGAAAGAGCGGCGCTGCCAAGGCTGAGAAGAAGGCAGGCAGGATCGCAGCAGAGGGTATCTGCCGTGTAGCTATAGATAACGATAAGACTGCTGCAGTTGTTGAGGTTAACTCCGAGACAGACTTCGTAGCCAAGAATGAAGTATTCCAGAGCTTCGTAGAGGGTGTTGCAAAGCAGGCACTCGCTTCCGGAGCAGCTGACGTTGATGCTCTCCTTGAGGAGAAGTGGAATGAGGATGCTTCCAAGACCGTTAAGGATGTTCTGGTAGAGAAGACTGCTACTATCGGCGAGAAGCTCTCTGTCAGAAGATTTGAGAAGGCATCCGGTGACTGTGTGGTATCTTATCTGCACGGCGGCGGACGTATCGGCGTAGTTGTTGCAGCTGACGGTGCAGGCAATGATGCATCTGTTAAGGAAGCACTTACCAACGTAGCCATGCAGATCGCAGCCATGAGCCCCAAGTTCATCGCAGACAGCGATGTGGATCAGTCTTATATCGATCATGAGACCGAGATCCTCAAGGCTCAGATGGATGCAGATCCCAAGGAAGCCGCTAAACCCGAGCAGGTTAAGGCAGGCATCATCAAGGGCCGTGTGAACAAGCTTCTTAAGGATGTCGTACTTCTTGACCAGGTATATGTAAGAGCCGAGGATGGCAAGCAGTCCGTAGCTCAGTATCTTGCATCCGTTAATAAGGATCTCAAGCTTACCAAGTTCATCCGTTTCGAGGTAGGCGAGGGTATGGAGAAGAAGAACGAAGACTTCGCAGCTGAAGTTGCAGCTCAGATGAATGCATGATTCTTCCGAAATGATGTAAAACAGCGGCACCCGGATTTATAATCCGGGTGCTTTTTATGCTCGCGCGTGTGGGTTTATATGCTATACTTATTTAGATATTAAATTACCAAAGGAGAGGCATAAGATGAGCGATTACAGGATCAATACCAGATGTGTACAGGGCGGTTATACTCCGGGCAACGGAGAACCCAGACAGATACCTATCATACAGTCCACGACATTTAAGTATGATACGAGCGTAGACATGGGTAAACTCTTTGACTTAGAGGCCAGCGGATATTTCTATACCAGGCTCCAGAATCCGACCAATGATCTGGTCGCAGCCAAGATCGCGGAGCTCGAGGGGGGGACGGCAGCGATGCTCACCAGCTCGGGACAGGCAGCGAATTTCTTTGCACTCTTCAATATATGCGAATGTGGATCTCATATCGTGGCTTCTTCTTCGATATACGGAGGCACGTTTAATCTGATCGCCGTAACTATGGCAAAAATGGGCATAGATGTGACGTTTGTCACACCGGATGCTTCCGAAGAAGAACTTAACGCGGCATTCCGTGATAATACACGTGCAATGTTCGGAGAGACCATAGCAAACCCTGCACTTACAGTGCTTGATATTGAGAAGTTTGCACGTGTGGCTCATGCCCACGGTGTACCGCTCATCGTAGATAATACATTCCCGACTCCCGTCAATTGCAGACCTATCGAGTGGGGAGCCGATATCGTAACCCACTCCACTACCAAGTATATGGACGGCCACGGTGCCGCAGTAGGCGGAGCGATCGTGGATTCCGGTAAGTTCGACTGGATGGCTCACGCGGATAAATTCCCGGGTCTGTGTACTCCCGATGATTCGTATCACGGTATCACCTATGCTGAGAAGTTCGGACAGGGCGGCGCCTTCATAACCAAGTGCACCGCGCAGCTCATGCGTGATTTCGGATGCATACAGTCACCTCAGAATGCTTTTCTGTTAAACCTCGGTCTGGAATCCCTGCATGTACGCATGCCCAGACATGTGGAAAACGGACAGGCGGTCGCAGAGTTCCTGGAAACTCAGCCTCAGGTTACGCATGTAAGTTATCCCGGACTTAAATCCGATAAATACTATCAGGTGGCTCAGAAGTATATGCCCGCAGGAGGATGCGGCGTAGTCAGTTTCGAACTGGCCGGAGGAAGAGCAGCTGCAGAGAAGTTCATGAAGAATCTTAAGCTTGCCGCTATAGAGACTCATGTAGCCGATGCGCGTACATGCTGTCTGAACCCCGCTACGAGCACGCATCGTCAGATGACCGATGAGCAGCTGGCTGAGGCAGGGATACCTGCCGGACTCGTGCGTATGTCATGCGGCCTGGAGGATAAACAGGATCTGATCGATGATCTGGCCCAGGCACTGGCAGCGGTATGATTTTATGAAAAAAGTACTTAAAGTAACAGGGATCATTTTGGGAGTGATCATTTTGATCCCTGTCTTATTTGTTGCATATCTGAGGATCACGATGTACTCACCTGAGCCGGAGGAGACCCTGGATGTTACTCCGGGGAGCGCTTCCGTGAGTGCGGGAGATGAACTCAGCATTCTGACGTTTAATCTGGGGTATGCCGGATACAATAAGAGTGAGGATTTCTTTATGGATGGCGGCAAGGGTGTCCTGCCCGAGTCTTCGGATGCCGTTATGGAGAATCTGTCCGGTATCGCATCCGCGATCAATGAGCAGGATTGCGATATCGTAATGGTCCAGGAAGTCGATGTTGATTCTCACAGATCATATAATATCAATGAAGTAGCCTATCTCAGTTCATCCCTGGGCATGCAGCCTGTGTTTGCATGCAATTATAAGGTTGCGTTCGTACCGTATCCGGTACCTCCCATGGGAAAGACTTACAGCGGACTGGCTACGTATACGCGTCTGAACGTCCGTGACGCGGTGAGATATGCCCTGCCCGATGCGGCACCGTGGTATATGTCACCCGGTTACCTCAAGAGATGCCTGCTGGTGGAACGAATCCCTGTAGAGAACACGGATAAGGAACTGGTCCTCGTTAACCATCATCTTGAAGCATATACCGACGATGAGAAAAGGGACGGTCAGCTGACAGTACTTAATGACCTGATCGAAGAGGAATATGCCAAGGGCAATTATGTGGTCGTCGGAGGAGATTTCAATCAGGAATTCGAGATGAACGATAATCCGCCGATCATATCGGAGACAGGATGGCTTCCGGGCGAGATCAGGGCATCGGATATTCCGGAGGGATTCTACCCTGCGGTAAATGACAATGCGCCTTCCTGCCGGTCCCTCGAGGCACCTTTTGAGAGCAATGAGACTTCTCAGGTGTATATCATAGACGGATTTCTGGTATCCGATAACATAGAGGTAAAGTCAGTCGAAGTATGCGACTACGGCTTTGTGAACTCCGATCATAACCCTGTCAGACTGGAGGTCAGACTCAGATGAAAACCAGGCTTACCGTGATAGTGGACAATATCTCCGATGAAGGACTCCCCGGAGAGTGGGGGCTCTCGATACTGGCAGAATACGGAGATAAAAAGATCCTCGCAGACGTCGGAGCATCCGGGCTTTTTGCATCGAATCTTGAGAAACTCGGGTATGATATCCGTGACATAGACTATGCGGTACTCAGTCATGCTCATTATGATCATGCAAACGGGATGCCGCTTTTTTTCAGATCCAACAGCAAGGCGAAGTTCTATGTGCGGGATGCCGTACGTGAGAACTGTTATGAGAAGAAGTACTTTTTCAAAAAGTATATCGGAATACCCAGGCATGTGCTTACAGACTACGCTGACAGAATCGAATATGTATCGGGCGACTGTGAACTGTGTGAAGGGGTATATCTGGTCCCGCACAAGACACCGGGGCTCTCGAGGACAGGTGAGCGCGAACTGATGTACAGGCGTGTGGATCGTAAATGGATCCCCGATGATTTCTCACATGAGCAGAGTCTCGTACTTGATACGGATAAGGGTCTGGTCGTGATAAACAGCTGCTCTCACGGAGGTGCGGTGAACATCATTAACGAGATCAGGAGCACTTTTCCGGATAAGCATCTGTATGGCCTGATCGGCGGATTTCATCTGTTCAACAAGAGCGATGAAGAGATACGTGATGTGGCTGAAGCTATAAAGGGAACCGGAATAGAATATGTCTGCACCGGACACTGTACGAAGGACAGGGCTTACGGGATATTGAAAGAAGTACTGGGGGAGCGTTTGGAACAGTTAAGAGTCGGCCTGGTGATGACTTTTTAGGAGAACATGATGGATAAAAAGACTAGCATGGAACGCATTGATGGCGGAATAGGACAGTTTGCTGCTAAAGCAAGCATAGTTGTGGACGATGAGACCAGACAGATGCTGGGATAAGAGGGTCTTGATGATCTGCCGAACGAGTTTGACAGCTGGGTGAAGACTCTGGTCCCGGAGGAACGGGACGCGATCGTTAAACTTTTCTGGGATTCTGTCCGCATACATCGTGAATTGCCGGATACTACGCATGCCACTTATCGCATGCAGAAAAAGGACGGCAGTATCATATGGGTTACAGGAGCAGGAAGATTCATCAGACGTGAGGATGACGGTTCTCTGGAGATCTACATGGGCTGCTACCGTGATATCACTGCCCAGCAGGAACTGGAGGAGTATTTAAGGATAATCGAAGCTATCGGTAAGGTATTCAACTTCTCCTTGTTTATCGATGTGAACGACATGAGTTACCGTATGATCAGCACCAATGAATTTGTTGATGCTGTTGAAAAGGATCCGGATGCACTCCGGTTCCTCAAGAATAATGTTGATGCATCGGTGACCGTAATGAAGACGGAAGCATCTCTCACATTGTATACGGCTGCATGGATACCACGGATGCTAAATTGCAGAATCTGGCACAGCAGAAGAAGATTTCCGAATTCGAAGAGGAGATCTATACCGATTCCCTCTCCAAGATCCATAACAGAAGGTTCCTTGATGAAAAACTTGTCTATCTGCCGTGCAAAGCCGTGGTCATGGGAGATATCGATCTGTTCAAGGAGATTAATGATACAGCCGGTCATCAGGCCGGAGATGAGGCTATTCAAAAGGACGCAGGGCTTCTGGAACAGACCGTCAGAAAAGAAGATGTAGTCATCCGTTACGGCGGTGATGAGTTTATGATGGTATTCTTCGATATCAGCAGAGAGGATCTGGAGCATAAACTCTCGTACCTGAATTCACAAGTTAAATCCATCAGGATCGACAACAGACCGGAACTGTGTTTAACCATGAGCTTTGGCGGAGCCTACGGAACAGAGCTCGTGAGTAATCTGATCGGGACAGCGGATAAAGCACTTTATGAGTCAAAAAAGACGAGGGATACGTATACTGTGATCGGGTTATAGGATGAACTGACACAGGAGAAAAGTAAATGCAGGATTTTGAGAGATTTGACATGAAGAAACCACCTGTTAGAACCAGGTGGTTTCTCAGACCGCTGACATATATTCTCAGCATGCCGGATGTATGGAAGCACAAGAATATACTTACAAAAACCGGAACAGAGGGGCTCAAACCTCCTTTTGTGTTGCTGTGCAATCATAATGCTTTTATGGACTTTAAGGTTGCGACCAAAGCGATCTTTCCGTGGAGAGCCAATTATGTCGTTGCGATAGACGGCTTTATCGGCAGGGAGAAGCTTCTGCGTGACGTCGGCTGCATATGCAAAAGAAAATTCACGAATGATATCATACTTGTAAAACAGCTTATTCAGACCATAAAAAACGGCGATGTGGCTGTGATCTATCCCGAGGCCAGGTATTCTCTGTGCGGAACGACTGCGGTTCTTCCCGAATCCCTCGGGAAAATGTGCAAACTTCTGAAAGTACCCGTAGTTACGTTGATATGTCACGGACATCATGTGAATTCACCGTTCTGGAACCTGCACGACAGGAAGGTCCGGCCGACGGAGGCTGAGTTTAAGCTCCTTTTCACTGCCGAAGAAGTTCAGAGCGAATCCGTGGATGTTATAAACCGGAAGATAGCCGAAGCCTTCCGGTATGATGATTTCGCCTGGCAGAAGGAGAAAGGCATCCGGGTAACCTATAAGAAAAGGGCGGAAGGCCTGCATAAAGTTCTGTATCAGTGTCCCAAATGTCTGACAGAGTTTAAGATGTCATCCGAGGGTATCGTGCTCAGATGCGATTCCTGCGGAAAAGAATGGGAGATGAGTGAGCTGGGTGAGCTTAAGGCAAAGGATGGCGAGACCGAGTTTTCGCATATTCCCGACTGGTATGAGTGGGAAAGGGCAAACGTCAGAAAGGAAGTCGAGAACGGAACATATTCCTCGGGAGAACTTCCCGTAAGAGTGAATTCTCTGCCCAATGCGAAGAAGTTCATCTATTTGGGAGAGGGTACGATGATCCATGACGGAAACGGGTTCCTGGTTAAAGGAACCGATGTCGATGGTGATCCTTTTGAGATGATAAAACCGGTCCCCTCATTGTATTCGTGTCACATTGAGTATGAGTATCTCGGTAAATTCGGTGACTGCGTGGATCTGAATACTTTTGACGATACATGGTACATATATCCCGATCCCGACAGATGTGAGTTTGCTGTCACCAAAATGGCTCTGGCGACCGAAGAACTGTACTTCCGCCACCGGAGAGAATCCTATTCTTAGGACGTCCGAATCTGACTTAAGAGGAGGCTTTTTGATTGGATAAGGAACAATTGCACGGGGTTATTTCACAGAGTACGGGAAACGAGAGCAATATCTGCCAGATCTATGCGATCAGGGAGGAGAACATGGATATCGTATACAAAAGACTGACAGAGAATGAATTGGACAGGATCATTAAAATGAGAATAAACCAGCTGACAGAGGAATACACTTCCGCAGGTAAAACCGTGCCGGAAAATGTATATCTTGAAACAGCCCTGATGGACTTTTATAAGAGAAACTTGGCTGCCGGTACTTATGTTTCATGGCTGGCATTTGACGGGGATAAGATAGTCGGAACAAGCGGGATGTCTTTTGCGGAGAAACCACCATATTTTACGTGTCCTACAGGGAGAGTGGGGATCCTGTCAAGCATGTACACCGATCCGGACTACAGGAGGCTGGGGATCGCAACTCAGTTACTTGACAGAGTAGTGAAGGCAGCAGAAGAATACGGTTGCGGAACGATCTACATCACAGCTTCCGATATGGGCGTAAAGCTGTACGAATCATATGGTTTCAAGCATAACGGAAACTTTATGCAATACAATTTCTGAGCAGATAAAGATGGAAAAAAGGCGTATCGCTCAATGACTGGCTTATTGCCGGGATGATGATAAGATCAATAAGAGAGCGCTTTCCTCGTTCTTGAGCCGCTGCTTATCTTTGTACATTTCATGGTCAGCACGGTCAAATATCCCGGATACAGTGCTGTCGGTCCCGGGGATGTATTCTGCCATGCCGGAAGCAAGGACAGGACCTTCTTTTGCACGCAGATTCTCACCGACCTGCTCGTGCAATTGCTTCATCAGTTCGCCCCTGTCCGAATAATCCTTGCCATGCAGGTATACTGCAAATTCATCACCGCCGACTCTGAATACGGGGCTGTGATCGAAGATATCGCACAGAAGCATCGCCGATTGTCTGAGATACTCATCGCCTGCGACATGGCCCATAGTATCGTTGATTTTTTTCAGATTATTGGAATCACATACGACCAGCGCAAAAGACAGCCCCTTCATGCCGCTGTCGATGCCTTCCTGCACCGACTTTTCCATCTCATTATAAGCGGTCTTGTTTTTCACACCGGTCAGATCGTCACGTCTGGCCAGCTCCTTCTCGGTGTTCAGTGCTTTCAGATGCTGTTTCTCTTTTTTGACCTCGTCATCAATGTTTTCGATACCGATGATAAAGTGCGTGCCGTCGACGGTCTTTCGTATGGTCATTCTGACGTAATGAGTTCTGGGGCCTGTCATGATCCGGTAATCGATGCTGCAGCTTTTGTGATCCTTAAGCGTACTGATCACGTGATCCCTGTCAATGAATTCGAGTACAATGTCAATGTCGTTTTTATGGATTATATCGGGAATATTTTTGCGCGTATCCGCAAAGAAATCATCACCGGATACCTCTACATCCAATTTGCCGTAGATATTTCTGCATTCATAACTGACATAATCGGATTCTTCCGCATCGACGTAATATATCACATCGTAGTTGGCCGCCAGGCTTTCCGCGATCTGGGTGAACGTGGCATTTTTCTTCATTTCACCCGCTTCCACAAAGGAGTGGATCACACATATTCCTATCATGAGTCCGGTGGCATAGGCGGGATATTTGGGGTCGAGTATCTGGAATATCAGGAAAAGCTCCATCACGAGACAGGTGAGCCCGACTGCGATATAACGCACTTTTTCGGCACCGGTGGATCTGTGTGCGATGTAAAACATATATGTTGAAGTCACCATATACAGAGCGATCTGCAGTATGAAAGCTATATGCCGGCCCGACTCCGCCACATATACATGCTCCTCGTCAAAGGAAAAGATGAAGGGGTGGAAATAGTTGATCAGCAGATATAGAATCCCGAGAGAGAACATGGTCCATACGGCATAGAGAAGGAGCCTGCTTTTGCGTCCTCTCTTGTTCAGATATGCTACTACATAGCGGATCCATGTCAGCATGGACAGGAACATGAAGAAGAAATACAGGACACAGTCAAAATACAATACGGGGAACAGTCCGTCTATGTCATGATGCTCATAAAGGATCCCCCACAGTATATCTGCTATGAAATAGCAATTCGATGCATTAAGGAACCCGCTGTAGCGGACCAGTGCCGGCTTCTCGGCTCGCTGTTCTTTGGTGAGGCCGCGTATGCTCTGAAAGTAATGCCAGTTGATTATGGAATTGAGTATTAGAGCCAGGATGCTGACGATCGAGTAAGACATGCGGGTTAAGCGTCTCTCCTTATTAATGTGTCATTACAGAATTGAAACCGGAAATAATCATAACATATTTATAAAACAGATAGAATAATCTGCCGGCCCGTTCTTGATTGGAGCGCCGAACGCTTTTCGGTTGATATCATATTCTGAGTTTATTATCCTATATTTAATGAAAAAGACTGCGATCATGATCACAATAGCCATACTTGCCCTGGTTTCCGTGTTGATCGCCGCCGTTGCGGCAGCGAAACGGGCAGATACGCCAGACGGTTTTCCGGAAACAAATGAAAGGACGGAGGCAGAATTTTACGGAGTTGCGGCACCGGACATTGAAGCGGGATCAGCCGGAGCCGGGACATCGGATGCAGACGGATCTTACGGAGCTGCGGTACAGGACGTTGATGCGGGGGCAGCCGGGCAGGAATCGCCGGATAGCGATGATGCGGTCCATGCCGAACCGGAGATCTTCACATTTGTCGACGTCTTCGGAGAAGAATACCAGACGCAGATCATTCCGGAGGTTCCGGGATCACCGTACTCACCGGAAGACTTTGTTCGTTACGGAGACAGGCTCCGGTATGAGGATGATGTGTATCATTCCAGACGCGGAATAGATGTATCCCATCATCAGGGACATATAGACTGGGACAGGGTCAAGGCTGCGGGATATGATTTTGCATTTATCCGGTTGGGTTATCGTGGGTACGGACAGGCCGGAAGCCTGAATCTTGATAAGTCATTTGACACGAATATCCGGAATGCCCATGAAGCCGGATTGGATGTGGGCGTATACATTTTTTCCCAGGCGATAAATGAAGATGAGGCGGCCGAGGAAGCCGAGTTTGTCTTAAAACACCTGGAGGGATACAGCCTTGAACTTCCGGTTGTGTACGATCCCGAGAGCATATTGGATGCAGAGGCCAGGACCGATGATGTGACCGGAGAGCAGTTCACGAAGAATACCATGCTTTTCTGTAAAATGATCGCCGATGCCGGATATGTGCCGATGATCTACAGCAATATGCTCTGGGAGGCGTTTCAGTTTGACATGACCGTGGTGTCCGAGTACCCGGTCTGGTATGCGGATTATGAACCGTTACCGCAGACACCGTATGATTTTAACTTCTGGCAGTATTCCAACACAGGTCATGTGGACGGGGTGAGCGGCGAGGTTGACTTAAACATCCAGATTTATAGGAAAGGGACGGATCCAGCATCGAGAGGTAAGGAGGACGGGATGAGCGGCACTCAGATTGATGAAAAAATAGCATCTATGAGCATAGAGGAGAAGATCTACCAGCTGTTTGTGGTAACTCCCGAGGTTCTGACGGGCGAATCACCGGTCACGGCGGCCGGTGAAGTGACCGAAGCGAGCCTGAAGAAAGCCCCTGTCGGTGGGTTGAAATATTTTGCAGACAATTTTGTTTCACCCGGGCAGACTAAAGAGATGCTATCCAAAACTCAGGAGTACGCACGGGACATCGAAGGAATGCCGCTTCTCATGTGTGTGGATGAAGAGGGAGGGAGCACTGCCAGGATCGCACGCAATTCATCATTCGGACCGGATCCGATGATTGTAACGGAGTATTCAAAGGCCTATTCCGACGGCTTGCATGACCATGGGATCTTAAGCTGCTATAAGCATTTCCCGGGGCACGGCGCCACAGAGGCTGACACCCATGAGGGATATGCTTATACGGCCAAAACATATGAAGAGTTAATACAAAGCGAGCTGATCCCGTTTGCACATGCCGGGGCGGATGGTGCAGATATGATAATGGTCGCGCATATTTCTTTGCCGAACGTGACAGGGGATGACACTCCCTGTTCGCTTTCGAAGAAGATGATGACCGATATTCTGAGGAACGAACTGAAATACGACGGGATCTATGCCGCCTATGAAAAAGGCGAGATCACCGAGGAACGAATAGATGAGTCGATGAGGCGGATCATAGCCGCCAGGATCCGGTAATGAGGCAACCATGCCGGGAGAACGACCGGACTGGCTGGAATTGCAACATCTGCAGTCATATTTGCAACAACTGCTGACACATATGGAAGTCATCGGGCGGTTCCGCTATGATCGGGATATCAAACGATCATGGAGGGATGACTGATGAGTAAGATAAGAAGATTTATGCATGCGGTGACCGGATCTGTTGCGGCGCTGGTGATAGCGGTTGCGATCCCGGGTGGCCACGCTTATTTGGCAGGCCCTGAATCATTAGCCGGGAGCGGATATGGGTGCAAAAGAGAAACTTGTTTTTTTTTGCCTTGACGGCTAATTCAAATTAGCCTATAATGTGGCTAATTGGGATTAGCCATTCACGACAAGAGGAAGCGAAATGGATACCAAACACAGAATTTTGGAAGAAGCATTGACGCTGTTTTCCGAAAAAGGATATGCGAATGTTTTTGTTGCGGATATTGCGGAGAGGGTCGGCATTAAGGCTCCATCCCTTTACAAGCATTATAAAAACAAGCAGGCTATCTTCGATGCGATCATCGAAGAGATGAACAGACGGTTTTTGGAACAGGCGGGTGCACTCCGGATCAACGGAACCGATGCTTCGGTGGATGCTGAGATCTATAAGAATATATCTGAAGATCAGCTGATCACTCTCGGAAATGATCTATTCCTTTATTTCCTGCACGACGAATACACAAGGCGGTTTCGCAAGATGCTGACCATAGAGCAGTTTCATGATAAGAAACTGGCGGATGTATATATGAAACAGTATGTAGACGATCCGCTTTCCTATCAGGGAATGCTATTGGGGCTGATGGTTTCCGCAGGTGTTTTGCAGACAGAGAATGTGGAGATCATGACATTGCATTTTTACTCTCCGATCTATATGTTATTGACCATATGCGACCGGGAGCCTAAACGGGAGGCAGAAGCACTTAAAACACTGGAAGCGCACATCCGCCAGTTTAACATGCTGTATGCAAGAAATGAGAATATCGTTCAGGACAATAAAAAGAAGTCAGGGAGGAGAAAGAGTTGAAAATAACGGTAATAAACGGAACCGAAAAACACGGTGTGACCTATAGAATGAAAGAAATGTTCTTAGAGTCATTCAGGGATAAAGCAGAGATCACGGAATACTATCTTCCGGGGGACGGTCCGGGATTCTGTACGGGGTGTACCACGTGTTTCAGAGGGAATCAGAATCTATGTAAGGACGCGGAAAAAGTTCAGAAGATCGAGAAGTCCTTACTTGAAGCGGATCTGCTGGTCTTTACGTCACCTGCCTATGTTTTCCATACAACCGGAGCAATGAAAGCGATGCTGGATCATTTCGGATACCGATGGATGCCGCATCGCCCTGCAAAAGAGATGTTCGGAAAGCGTGCGGTGATAATCACACAGTGTCTCGGAGCAGGAGGAAAGACCGCAGCAAAGGATATAAAGGACAGCCTTTCATGGTGGGGCATTTCTGCTATCAAAGTCGTAAGCTTCAAACTGATGTCAGAAATTGACTGGAACAAGATCGATGAAAAGAAAAAGTCGTCGTTCAAAAAGAAACTGGATAGTGTTGCAGAAAAAATGCGTGCAATCGATTATAATGAACCCGGTCATACAAGCCTGACAGTAAAAGCGAAATTCTATGCCGTAAGGATGCTTCAAACAGGTCTTGGCAAACAGAATCCCGAATATACCGACTATAAGTACTGGAATGAGAACGGCTGGATCGGCAAAGCAAGACCGTGGAAAGTGACGGGGAAAAATGATCGTTGATTTCCTGTTAAGATAAATATGGGGGTGTAGAAGATATGCAGTTTTCGGATATTGATAATGGCAAGACTTTTGATTGGGGCAATACTTCAAAGGATTATGCGAAATACAGAGATATTTATCCCGATGAATTCTATCAATTCATTTTAGATCTGGGGTTGTGCAAAGACGGGCAGATGGTCCTCGATATCGGAACCGGGACCGGCGTTCTACCTCGTAACATGTACCGGCACGGTGCAAAATGGATCGGAACCGATATCTCAGAAAACCAGATAGAACAGGCAAAGCAGCTTGCGGCAGAGAACAGGATGGATATTGAGTTTTTTACCTGTCCTGCCGAGACGGTTGATTATCCGGATGAGACCTTTGATGTCATCACCGTATGCCAGTGCATATGGTATCTGGATGCAAAGGAGATAGCAAAGAGTTTTGCGAGGATGTTAAAGCCGGGCGGCAAGCTCCTGATCCTTTACATGGGATGGCTTCCTTATGAGGATCCTGTTGCAGGGAGAAGCGAGGAGATCATTTTAAAACATAACCCCAACTGGTCTTCCTATGGAGATACGGTTCATCCCGTTTATGTTCCCGAGGAGTTGTTTTCAACCTTTGATAAGGTTTTACAGAAGGAGTTCAGGGTTGATATTCCGTTTACAAGGGAAGGCTGGCATGGTCGTATGCGCGCATGCAGAGGAGTAGGAGCAGCGATGAATGAAGCTCAGCTTCGGGCATGGAATGAGGATCACATGCAGATGCTGAATGAAATTGCTCCTGAAACATTCAACGTTAAGCACTATGTGTCGGTTGCGGAACTGCAGGTAAAAAAATAAACACAAATAACAATAACAGTATCATGCATGAAAGGAAAGAAAACGAATGGATATTGTTTACAAAAAACTGACGGAGAATGAATTAGGCAGAGTCATAAAAATGAGAATAGACCAGCTGACGGAGGAATATACATCGGGAGGCAGGATACCTCCACAGAATGTGGATCTTGAAGCAGCGCTTATGGATTTTTATAAAAGAAACATGGCTGCCGGCACCTATGTCTCCTGGCTCGCATTTGACGGGGATAAGATAGTGGGAACAAGCGGTATGTCCTTCGCGGAAAAACCGCCTTACTTCACATGCCCTTCAGGGAGAGTCGGTATCCTGTCAAGCATGTATACCGATCCGGACTACAGACGGCTTGGCATCGCAACGAGGTTGCTTGACAGAGTGGTAAACGAAGCAAAGGACTATGGCTGCGGAACGATCTATATCACGGCTTCGGATATGGGCGTAAAGTTATACGAATCATATGGGTTTAAGCATAACGGCAATTTCATGCAGTACAATTTTATATGAGGTGAAGCCTGTAAAGTCTGCCAAAGCCATGATGCATGGGTGGCTTCAAGGATTTAATTCCAGGATAAATGAGGATTGAATATGAAGATAGAGCATGTTGCTATGTATGTGAATGAGCTGGAAACTGCCAGAGATTTCTTTGTAAAGTATCTCGGAGGGAAACAACGGGATTTAGATCATTCTTTATCAGTTTTGATGATGGAGCAAGACTTGAGATAATGAACAAGCCTTCTATGGAGAATATTGCTAAGCCGGTCAATCGTACCGGATATATCCATATTGCTTTTTCTGTAGGAAGTGTTGAGGAAGTCGATCACTTGACAAGACAATTCCGGGAAGACGGTTTTGAGGTATTAAATGGTCCACGAACTACAGGCGATGGCTATTATGAGAGCTGCATAGTCGGTTTTGAAGGAAATCAGATTGAAATCACTGTTTGATTAAAGCGTAAAGGAATACGCATCGGTATAAGAAATAATAGTAAGATGAAGGGAAGAAAGAACAATGGCTGAAGAGTTTTTAACTTTAATGGCTGATCTGGATGATGATTCGCAACAAACTTTATCGGCGTGGTATGAAGAACTAAAAAAAGCCGGCTTTACAGGGAATCAAACTCCTGGACTCCCTTTTCACATAAGCATGGGCTGTTTTTCAGTGGACAAAGAGGCCGCCGTATTAGGTGAAATGAAGGAACTGGCTGCGAGGTTTGCCTCGATCCCTGTACATATCAGTCACATAGGATTATTCGCAGGGGGAAAGGTACTTTATGCTGCTCCGGATATGAATCCGGCGGATCTTTTGAATCTGCGTCATGCAATTCAAACAGAGACACAGGAAGCGTTTCCTTGGACGCCGCACTGCACGATCATCATAGACGAAGCGGAAACAATACAGAGAGCATTGCCGATTCTGCTCCGGCATTTTCAACCTTTCGTGGGCAGGATAACAAAATTGCATCTTTGTGCCTTTTGGCCAACAAGAGAGATTGCCACGGTTTTCCTTGAAAATGATTCAATATGCATTAAATTAGCGGAAACAGATGAGGAATTATGTGGCCGGGGATACGTGCATTGTACTTCATGGCAGGAGGCTTATAGAGGTATTGTGTGTGACAGATATCTTGATACGATGACTGTGGAGGCAACAACGGCACGTGCCAGGAAGTTCCCTGAGAATACACTTGTAGCTAAGGATAAAGAGAAAGTTGTAGGATTTGCGGTATATGGTTCATCGAGAGATGAGGATTTGCCGGATGCAGGAGAGATTGAGGCAATTTATGTCCTTCCAGAGTATTATGGTCGCAAAGTTGGATATAGATTGATGAATGAGGCAATCTCCAGGCTTAAGGGATATCATACTATTTTTTTATGGGTGCTTGAAAAAAATGAGAGAGCGATTTCTTTTTATCGTAAATATGGTTTTGAATTTGATGGTTCCAAAAAGGAATGGAAGCTGGGCACTCCGGTTTCAATAGTTAGAATGATAATGAAAAAGGACGAAAAAATATAATTATTACTGCTCACAAAGAAAAGAGATAGCCAGGATGGAACGACCGGAGTTTAACGAAATAAAAGACTACGACGAATTTTGTAAGTATTATTGGTACCGCGAAGAACTGATCAAAATATGTAAAGAACATGGAATTAAAGCAAGTGGAAGTAAAATCGAGTTGAACAATGTTATCAAGGCTTATTTCTCCGGCGATATGATTCTGCCCGAAAAGAGGAAAAGTAATCGCTCTAAGACCACGATAAAGGAACTGACTCTTAGTACAGGGCTTATAGAGTGCGGATTTACATTTGGCAACAGATTTCGGGAATTCTATGCGGCGCAGACAGGTGTAAGACCGTTCAAGTTCAATGTTGACATGGTTGCGTCAGCTAAGGCTGTAAAGGAAAATGGTGATGAGTCTTTTACACTGGGAGATCTTCTGGATATCTACTATGGAAAAAGAACATATGTCAAATATGATAAATCAGCACTTCAATGGAATAAGTTCGTAAAAGATTTTTGCGCAGATGATGCAACGAAGATGTTTGATGAAAGATTGAAGGCAGCCGCGTCTCTTTGGAAGATTGTAAGGGACTCAGATATGAAGAAAGAGTATTCACACGAGCTGTTTGAAAAATACAAAGATAGTATTACGATTTAATGAAATAAGAGAATAACAATTTTAAGGGAGATACTAGTGTGACGGAGGCCGGATTATGAAGAAATGGTTTGACGAAGAGTATGAATTTACCGTAGAGGTTGTGGGATTCCTTCGAGGGGATCATACTGAGCGATATTGCAGAAACGGAGAAGAGATCGGCGATAAGTATACCTGCACATATGGCTGTCCTGTGAATCAAGATGGATACGGTATATGTTCTAAGACAATGATGATGCTTTATCCGTTGATGGAAGCAATACGGAGCGGTGGGAATCTTGAAAATCTGGGTGGCGACGGAAAATATAGCAAGACGATAGTTTGCCCGGATGGTTGCGTTATGTTTCGATTAACAGCAGAGCCACTTGGAAATGAGAATTTTCATAAGGGTGGATTCTGGAAGGATCCGGAGGAATAATAATGGCATCGAGCAAAGATTATTTGGATTTTATATTAGATCAGCTTTCAGAGCTGGATGATATAACTTACAGGGTGATGATGGGAGAATACATCATCTATTATCGCGGAAAAGTTGTCGGTGGAATTTATGATGACCGTTTTCTTGTGAAGCCTGTAAAGTCTGCTGAGAAAATGATGCCGGAAGCCGGTCTGGAACTGCCATACGAGGGAGCGAAGGAGATGCTCCTTGTCGATAATGTTGAGAACAAAGAGTTTCTTCACGAACTGTTAGAGGCGATGTATGAAGAGCTACCTGCCCCGAAGAAAAAGAAGTGAGCTATGGGGAATAAGAAAAATGATCAGAGAAGTCACAAGGGACGATATTCCCGTATGTGTAGATATTATAAGAAAAAGCTTCAAAACCGTAGCTGATGAATTTGGATTTACGATAGATAACGCTCCAAGATTCACGGCATTTGCAACTACAGAAGAGCGATTGTATTGGCAAATGGATAACGAGCCACGTCAAATGTTTGTATATGAAAAAAATGGTGTTATTTGTGGATACTACTCTTTACTGATGCAGGATAATAATGAATGTGAACTCAATAATCTTGCAGCCCTTCCTGAATATAGACACTGTGGAATTGGTAAGACATTATTGGAACATGCATATGAAACAGCAAGAAATCAAGGATGCAAGCGCGTAAACATAGGAATTGTTGAAGAGAATATACAGCTTAGAAAATGGTATGAACAAAGTGGAGCTGTGCATACCGGAACTAAAAAATTTGATTTCTTCCCATTTACGTGCGGATATATGGTGAAAGAGATTTAGGACATTATATTCGAATATTATTTTGGAAAATGGATAGCATATGGGAAGTTAATTTAAATACCATAGTCCCGAATGAGAAGAACATCAAAAGGGTTCTGGAGATTCTCACATACAGAGAAGTTCAGAAGATAGCTAAGGATACTATCGAATACATAATAGATGAAATAAAGCCCGGAATGCCACTTAAAGAAATACGCTTTCTGTGTGAAGAGAAGATGCGAGAACTTGGTGCAGATTCTTTCTGGTACTATGATATCGGAGCATTTGTTTTTGCAGGTGACGAGACAACGGTCTCAGTTTCCGGAAGGGAATATATTACTTCGGAAAGATATATTGCAACGGATGATATTATCACTATAGATCTCAGTCCTCAGGTGGAAGGAACGTGGGGAGATTATGCAAGAACTGTTATCGTCCAAAACGGTAAAGCTGTTCGATCATATGACACAATCATGAACGCTGAATGGCGCAGAGGTGTTGAAATGGAAAAACGACTCCATAACAGGATGATGGAAATTGTACGGCCTGAGATGACATTTGAAGAGCTATATTATCAGATGAATGAGTTCATTCAGACAGAGGGCTACATCAATCTTGATTTTATGGGCAACCTCGGACATTCCATAGTTCGTAAGAAAGAAGACAGGATCTATATTGAAAAAGGGAACAGGACGAAACTTGCAGATGTCAGTCTTTTTACATTTGAACCCCATATCAGTGTCAGTGGATCAAAGTATGGCTATAAAAGAGAAAACATCTATTATTTCGATAGAGAAGGATTAAAAGAACTATAAGAAAGGAATGTGCAAAAGACAGAAAAAGAATGAAAATGGAGTTGCTTGCGTGGGTAAAAGACGTATGGCAGTAAGATTATCTTTCAGGATAACTTATAGACCTGATTGTCAGTAATATCGGATAATTTGCTACTAGGTGTTGAGGAGATTAAAGACATGTTTTGGGATAAGATTTCACCTTTATATGACATATTTGAAAATATTTATAACGGCAAGG